>JBDLWK010000011.1:0-17718 GCA_039804335.1 Actinomycetota bacterium | reverse complement strand
CGAAGTAGATGCTGATGCAGTGTACGTAGCTACTCCCCACCCAATGCATTTCGAGAATACTCTCTTAGCGATGCGAGCAGGGAAGCCAGTACTGTGTGAGAAAGCATTTACTGTTAATGCTCAAGAAGCTCGCACGCTCGTCTCTTACTCGCAAGAGAACCGTGTCCCGCTAATGGAAGCGATGTGGAGTCGCTTCTTGCCACATCTTCAACAGGTAAAGCAGATTATCTCTGATGGCACCCTTGGTTCAATTACCAATGTTGTTGCAGATCATGGCCAATTTATTCCATACGAACGCGCACCGCGATTATGGGAACCTGAATTAGGTGGCGGAGCGTTACTAGATCTTGGCATCTACCCGCTCACTCTTGCACATCTGGTGATGGGTTCACCTTCTTCAATCAGCGCCCAAGCGACACTTACTGATAAAGGCGTAGATGTAAATACATCAATCATTCTTCGATATGAAGGTGGCGCTCATGCGCTCCTTTCTTGCACCATGGCATCTCGAGGAAGTGTCAGTGCAATGATTGCCGGAGATAAGGCTCGCATTGAAATTGATGGTTCTTTCTATACTCCTACATCATTTAGAGTCATCACTCGTGACGGTGAAATCACTGAATACCCCAACGAGTATGTAGGCCACGGCCTTCGGGAAGAAGCTGCAGAATTCGCCCGTGTCGTCGGCGCCGGCGAAATTGAGTCACCGCTCATGCCACATCAGGTATCTATCGAATTGATGGAGATGATGGATTCCATTCGCGCCCAGATAGGTGTGAAATATCCAAACGAGTAACGGTGCAGGCTTAAGCGCGAGCCAAATCTGCAACGCCCACGAGTCCTGCTTCATTTCCTAGCGTCGCAGCGATTATCTCTGGATATGGATGCTTGCCGGCAAATGGCATATAACGCTCCATTGCGATTCGAGTAGGAGCCAAGAGAATCTCTCCAGCATCAACTACTCCCCCTCCGATAACAACGCACTCGGGGTCGAGAATCACAGAGAGTGATGCAATTCCTGCACCTAACCATTGAGCTGTTGTATTAAAGGCAGAGATTGCAACTTGATCGCCATCGCGAGCAGCATCGGTAATTGCACGCCCGGTCAATCCTTCAAGTGTTCCATCTCCACGTGAGAGGAGATTGCGAGCTAAATCAGGGCTTGCTGCAATCGCCTCACGTGCATGCCTTAAGAGCGCATTGCCTGATGCATATTGTTCGAAGCAGCCTCGTGCACCACAACCACAGAGATGTCCCTCAGGGAGAACACGAAGGTGTCCAATTTCGGCGGCGATACCGAAGGCGCCGCGAAGTAATTGTCCATTGACAATGATTCCGCCACCAACGCCAGTGCCGACGGTAACCATCAACATATTCTCTTTACCTTTACCGGCGCCAAATGTTCGCTCGCCCCATGCCGCCGCATTGGCATCATTTTCAAGAACAACGGGTAGGTTGATTAGCGCGGTAAGTTCTGCATCCAACTGAACGCCATTCCATCCTGCGATATTTGGCGTTGCAAGCATTGTCTTTCGATCTGATGAGACAAAACCGGCAGCAGAGAGACCGACAGCCGTGACCGGAAATTCTGCAGCGAGCTCTAGTGCGACTTCAGCGATGGTCTTTGTTAAAGCGCTTCCACCTTCGCGTGGTGTATCGCGTCGCGAAGTCTTTAACACCTTGCCATCTTCTGTGACAACTCCGCCAAGAACTTTCGTTCCGCCGACATCAATCCCGATTGTGTAAGACATTATTCGAATTGAGCCTGCAGCTCTTTGAGAGCCTGATCAATTGTTGTCTTCTCTGTCTTTGAAATCATCATGCGTGGAACTGGTAATGAGAGTTCGACGCCGAGCTCGTAGGTTACGAGGGTTGTGTCTGCATCAATCGCTTTAAGTGTGTACTTGCCATCCATCGTGGTCATCAAATCTGCATCATCGAGTGAGAATGAGATCTCGGCAGGTGCCTTGCTCCAGTCGTATGAGAGCGTTGCGCGATCCTTCATGACTCCGGCATCGATGGAGACATCGGCCTTGGTCGCGCGGCCTTCAGAGTCGCTCTCTGTGACTTCGACCTTCTTGATAGAGCTCAACCACTCTGGGTAGCTAGCTATCGCGGATAACTTGGCGGCCACCTCTGCGAGAGGGGCTTCAACTTCTACTGAGGATGTGCTGGATTCTGACATGACACGAAGGCTATCAACCCTTTCCTTTTTATACCTCCTCCCGCTAGCGTTAGCGCCATGAATGAAATCACTATCCCGGCCCTCGTCCCTGCGGCAACTGAAGGCAACCTGACCAACCTCATCGCTGAACGCGCCTGGTTTGAGCCAGAGCGCATCACTATGTCTCGTCCATTGGGTGATGGATGGCAGCCACTTACTGCTCGCGAGGTTGAAGCTGATATCCGCGCCGCCGCTAAGGGTTTGATTGCAGCCGGCGTTCAGGCTGGAGATCGAGTCGCGATTATGGCTCGCACACGTTATGAGTGGACCATTCTTGATTTCGCATCATGGTTTGCTGGAGCGGTAGTCGTTCCAATTTACGAAACATCTTCACCTGAGCAAGTTGATTGGATTCTCAACGACTCTGGCGCAGTTGCGCTCATAGTTGAGACACCAGCGCTTCGTGAACTTGTCACACCCGTTCTTCCTTCACACACACGACACATCTGGACGATGACAGATGATGTCCTTGATGTCTTGCGTAACGCGGGAGCTCATATCTCTGATGGAGAGATTGATAATCGTCGCAAGACTCTCTCCCCTGACTCACTTGCAACTTTGATTTACACATCTGGCACAACAGGTAAGCCAAAAGGTGTTCAGCTCACTCATGGAAACTTCCTCGCTGAGTGTGGAAATGTCGTACAAGGTGCAGCCGATCTCTTCCTCAAGCCTGGTGGATCAACCCTTCTCTTCCTTCCGGTAGCTCACGTCTTCGGTCGCATGGTGCAGATCGGTGCAATTACCGCCGGCCTTCACCTTGCACATTGCGCAGATGTCCAAGCACGTTTGCTTCCTGATCTCGCATCATTTAAGCCAACATTCGTTCTCGCAGTTCCTCGCATCTTTGAAAAGGTCTATAACGGCGCAGAGGCTAAAGCGGAGGCAGCAGGCAAGGGCAAGATTTTCCGTAAGGGTGCAGAGATCGCTATCGCATACTCGGAGAATCTAGATGCAAAGAAGTTCAAGCCAGCACTGGCTTTGAAGCACAAACTCTTTGATGTACTTCTCTATTCAAAGATTCGCCACACACTCGGTGGACGCGTCGAAGCTGCAATCTCAGGTGGCGCACCATTAGGTGCTCGCCTCGGCCACTTCTATCGCGGAGCCGGAATCACAATCCTTGAAGGCTACGGATTAACTGAGACGACTGCCGGTGCAACTCTTAACTTGAGCTCAGCGCTTCATATCGGTTCTGTCGGTAAGCCGATCCCCGGAACATCGGTCAAGATTGCAGAAGATGGCGAAGTCCTCATCGGTGGACCAATCGTTATGCGCGGTTACTGGCAGAACGATGGAGCGAATCAAGAGGCCTTCGATGGTAAGTGGTTGAAATCAGGAGATTTAGGTCGCCTCGACGATGAAGGATTCCTCTACATCACAGGACGAAAGAAGGAACTCATCGTCACCGCCGGTGGAAAGAATGTTGCACCTGCAGTTCTCGAAGATCGCCTTCGCGCCCATCCACTTGTAAGCCAGTGCATGGTAGTTGGAGATAACCAGCCATTTATTGCAGCTCTCATCACAATCGATCCCGACATGATTAAGGGTTGGATTGCAGCTAACAATAAGACCGGAGCAACTGTTGCAACCTTGGTCAATGATCCAGATCTCCATGCAGTGATTCAGACTGCAGTAGATGAGGCCAATAAGGCAGTCTCAAAGGCTGAGTCCATTCGTAAGTTTGCAATCCTTGCAGAAGATTTCTCGATTGCAGGTGGACAGCTCACTGCAAAGCTCTCTGTAAAGCGCCACGTCGTAGCGCAGCAGTATGCAGAGACAATTACTGCGCTCTATACAAAGGAGTAATCACTCTTAGGGCTTCCGTTATTGCAGCTCGATAGGAAGCCCTAAGAGAATCTCCACCTTATGAGCATGATTCCTGGTGGAGTTTGATGTCGCTAGCGACAGTCCGCTCCTTATATGTAGGAGTCACCACTCATGAGGCTCACTCGGCATTTAATCCTGGCCGCAGCGTCTCCACACTTCGAGGCGCTCTCGCTCTCATTCGTACTGAGAGATTCGATCTCATCATCGTTGAGCGCAATTTGGAAGATGGAGATGGAATCGTGCTCGCTCCAACCATTCGCCGTATCCATCCACATTCAATTTCGATTTTGCTGACAGAGCCCCGTGGTTGGGCGACAATTGAAGCGGCGCGTGAGCTTGGTTATACCGAGATTTTTGAGGGCGCCATCAGTGACTCTGCATTTACCTCGCTAATAGAAGATTTGCTTGCGCAACGACTGGCGCCAAAGGCGATTACAGCAAAGCCCACCTCACGGATTCATCTCCTATCGCTACGAGAGCGCGAGATACTAATGGATTTGGCAACTGGAGCAACAAGCGAGGAGATAGCCCTGAAGCGACATAACTCAATTGCAACGATCAAAAGTCATATCACTTCGATTTATCGCAAATTAGGTGTGAGAAATCGGGTGGAAGCAATCGCTCAGATTAAATCTTAATCAAAGAGAGCGTTGAAGCGAGCCGACCAATGGCGCCACTCCCACTCATCAATAATCCATTGGCGACCACGTCTACCCATCGCCTTCGCTGCAATCGGATCGGCAAGGAGTGAATTGATAGCGCTTGCGACTGCCACAGGTGAGAGACCATCAACCGAATATCCAGTCTCGCCTTCAAGGACAGCATCTGGCGCTCCCCCAGAGAGCCCACCCACAACTGGCAACTCACATGCACTCGCCTCTAAATAGACGATACCGAGGCCTTCGACTTCAAGACCTGCCAATCGAGATCTACTTGGCATGGCAAAGATCTCTCCGACTGAGATAAAACGCGGTAGCTCAGAATATTGAACTCGGCCTACAAATGAGATCTGCGATAGGACTCCCAATTGAATAGCTCGCTTATGAATGTATTCAAGGTGAGGACCTACGCCAACGAAGAGAAGATGTGCATCGGAGAACTCTTTTAGGATGTGCGGAAGTGCTTCTACTAATGTGTCCTGGCCCTTGCGATGAACAAGACGGCCTACGCTGACAATTACTCTCTTGCCTTCAAGTTCGAGTTCTCGCTTGAGATCTACCGCTGTCACATCTGGAGCAAAGTGATCAGTGTCGATACCCGGGGCAATGCGAACCATTGATGATATTGCTCGATTAGATAGTGGTCTGGAGATCGCACTCTTAGTAAATTCACCGAGGTAGGTAAGAACATCTACGCCATTTCCAATGCGCTTAATCGCCCAGGTAAATGGCCAGAGCTTTGCCCACCAGACTTCATGGCCATGAGAAAGTGCAACTATTCGGTTAACGCCTACTCGCCTCAAAGAGTGCGAGAGGAGCCCAAGAGGTGCAGCTGCACCGAAGAGAACTTTCTCAACTCCTCGCTCACGAACTAGAGCGCGGAGCGCTCGTCCTACCCGCAATGAGGGAAGTAAAACTTTGCTCTTATCGCGAATGACCTCTACTCCGTACTTCAAGAGCCACTCTTGATCATAGGCATAGGTATCGCCTTGCGAAGAGGTATAGACAATGAAAGAGCCAAAGGGCGCTCGTTCGATAAGCCCAATAATAAAAGTTTCAATTCCACCTGCTCGTGGACCGAAATCATTTGTAATGCAGAGAATCTTTCTCGCTTCTGAGGTCATAGATTCAGACGCTAGAAGCGACGGACCGCAACCAATCTCTTTGATCCTAGAGAAGAGGCAGATGCAATCTTGACTCGTGAGCCAGAGCGAGGTGCATGGACCATTTTTCCGCCGCCGATATAGATTCCCACATGTGATACCGGGCGACCGAAGAAGACTAGATCTCCTGGCTTTTTCTGATTAAACGGAATCGATTTGCCCATTCGAGATTGGGCTGCTGATGAATGCGGAAGATTGACTCCCGCTGTTTGATAGGCGCGCATCGTAAGGCCCGAACAATCCCAATATGTCATTCCATCGGCACCGAATACATACCGATCGCCAATCTGCTTCGTTGCAAATTTAATGGCGAGGCCAGCGCGGCCAGAGATTCCACTGAGGGCTTTCGCCTGAGCAATAGAGCTCTTCTGATCTGCATCTTCTTGCTCTTGTGCAAGGCGCGCTAAACGTTCGCGGTCTTCCTTCTTGAGCTTGGCAAGAATCGCCTCTGCCTTCTTCAATTTATCTTGAGCGACAGCGCTCTGTTGGGCTAACTTCTTCTGAAGCACCTTCACTTGAGCAAGGCGATCAGAGACGGTGAGCGATGTCGCATTGAGCTTCTGTGTTGCAGATTGGTACTTTTTTAATTGAATCGACTTCTGTCGGGTGATTGATTCCAGCGATCCCGCCGAACTGAGATAGAGGGTCGGGTCGCTAGAGAAGAGAAGTTCGAGGCTCTGACTGAGTGAACCTGACTTGTATTGATTAACAGCAATAACCCCAAGGTTGCGTGAGATTGAATCAACGTTCTTGCCCTGAATCGCAGCTTGGGCTTGAATGCCAGAGAGGCTGCGCTGAAGAGCGGCGAGCTTTACCTTGGCCTCTTGCGCACCCTCTGCGGCGGCAGTTGCCTGATCTCGGAGATCATCGACCTGATTCTGGATCTGCGCCAATGTAGGAGCCGCCTGGGCCTGAGGTGGAACTAGCCAGGCAAGGCTGGAGGCCACAAGGACGGCCACGGCGCGATTTCGCATTTGCCAAGGCTAACCAAGTAAAAGCGCCAATCTCAACTCAGAGCGAGGAGTTGAGCCTGAAAATATGGTGTGAATCTCCCTTTACGCGGGGATATTCTTCGCGAAATGACCGTTATCGCATCTCTCGTACTCGGCTCCAATGGGGCCGCCTCCCTGCATGGGAGCTCTCGAGGACTTTCAACGCCGGCAGATCGGCAGCGCTTTCTCGAGCGCCATCGCAGCGCAGCGGCATTTATCATCGGGAAGAAGAGCGCTGTCATCGAGAGCTATGCCAAGAGTTCGGTGCCAATTTTCGTCTACACGCGAAAGCTCGAGAAGCTTGATCTTCCACACCCGCTGATGCAACAGATCACCGTTGATAGAAACCTTGGCGAGCTAACTCAGATAATTGATCACCGCATTGCAGGAGATATTGTCGTTGAAGCTGGACCTTCGCTCCTGCTCGCACTTATTGCAGAGCGAGTGATCGATATCTTAGAACTTTCGATCTCACCAATTGCAGGTGATGGTGACTTCATCTCGATCGAGGAGCTGCTTGCAACTTTTACAATTGAGAGTGAAGTGGTAATCGATGGAACACGATTACTGCAATGCAGTAATCGCAGCAACGCCGCCAACAGCTAGAACGATTCCGAGGTATTGCGCCTTGTGCAGACGTTCGTGAAGGAAGATGTAGGCAAGAATTGCGGTTGCAATTGGATAGAGCGAACCTAGAACCATTGCGATTGAAACTAAGCCCTTAGTTGTTGCAATCCCAAGTAGGAGATTTGCTGAGAAGTCAGCGATACCGATTGCTGCCAATAGCGGTATATCTTTCTTGGTTGCTCCCCCGAGATTGCCAATCTTGATAAAGAAGGCGAGACTGACGAAGAAAGTTGTTGCTCGCATCGTTGTCATAGTAAGAAGTGAACTATCTTGCGAACCGACCGCCATAAATGTCAGAGCTGAACCGAAACCAAGTGCCGCGCCTAATGCAAGGAGGACCGGACGCATCGGAAGACCTTGCTTCATCTCTGGTCCACTTGCCAAGAATCCGCCAATGATGGCTGCGATGATTCCCATCATGACAGGAGTTGAGAGTTGATCTCCCTTAATAAAGAGTGCGAAGAAGAGTGGAATAAGAACGCTGAGAGAACTAATGGGAGATACGACTCCCATCCGACCAGTGGAGAGACCTGCATAGAGACAGAGCAGCCCTGCATATCCAGATAAGCCGGCAAGTGCACCGTTGATGAAGTAACCGCTCGAATCGAGGGTAGGTGCAAACCATCCTCCAGAGATAAGAACCAATGCGATACCAAAGAGCAATCCAAAGGCTTGATTGATACCGAGGACAACCATGGTAGGAAGTCGCTTACTGAGATTTCCGGCGTGATAATCCGCGCTACCCCATAAGAGGCTGGAAAGGAGGGCTAAGAGCGTTGCCATTGGCGCACACTACCCAATACGAGCCTCACCTCCCAGCATTATGACTCTTTCAACTTTAGAATCGACCAGTGAATTCCCGTACCTCTTTCTCCTTTGATTCGATGATTAATGTCGTCCGCGAATTCACTCCCCGCGGTGAGATTGAGCTTGAGGAAGTTCCCGCACCTCAGAAATTGGCGCAATACTCTTTCGCATTTACTGCAGATGTCAGCAATGGGCTTATTGGTGATCAAGAAGATGAGTTGGCATCTGGTCGCTTCGTTATTTTGCATGAACCAGGTGGGCAAGATACTTGGGAAGGTGAATATCGCTGTGTCACATTTATGCGCGCCACAGTCGATTCTGAGATGCAGGCCGATCCACTACTACCTGAAGTTGGATGGAACTGGCTCCTCGATTCTCTTCAAGAGGCAGATGCCCTTTATAGCGCTCCCTCTGGAACAGTAACTCGTGTATCGAGCGCCTCTTTTGGAAAACTCTCATCACGTCATGATGAATCAGAGATAGAAATTCGCGCTTCCTGGTCGCCGATACTTACTCAACCTGAAGAGTTAATCCCACACATTCAGGCGTGGTGTAACTTCATTAGCGAAGTTGCAGGATTGCAACCGATCGCTGAAGGTGTCGCCCCAATCAACTCTGCTCGTCGTCGTGGCTGAACTTCTTACCGCGCCTTATCTAGGCCTGCCCGAACTTGTCTCTACACCGGATCAATTTGATGCGATGCTTACTCAGCTCGAGGGTGGAACCGGGCCTTACGCAGTAGATGCTGAACGCGCATCTGGATATCGATATAGCGCGCGGGCCTATCTCATTCAAATCAAGCGCACCGGCGGTGGTTTGCATCTTATTGATCCAATTCCATTCGGAGTCGATAGCGAATACTTCAGCCGCTTAAATAAGCTCTGGCAGGGCGAAGAGATTATTTTGCATGCAAGCACGCAGGACCTTCCATGTCTACGTGAATTAGGTTTACATCCATCGCGCCTCTTCGACACTGAACTTGCTGGACGATTAGTTGGTCTTCCACGCGTCGGATTAGGCGCACTCGTTGAATCGCTTCTCGATATCGGTTTAGCTAAGGAGCACTCTGCACAGGATTGGTCAGTGCGCCCACTGCCTGTTGATTGGCTCAATTACGCAGCTCTCGATGTAGAACTTCTCGTTGAACTCCGTGACGAAATTGAAAAGTTGTTGATCGAGAAGAAGAAGTTGAAATGGGCCGAGCAAGAGTTCGCAGCGATTCTCCTTGCACCCCCTGCGCCAAAGCGAATAGATCCATGGCGCAGAACTTCTGGGATGCACAAGATCAGAAAGCGGAGCCAGCTCGCGATTGTGAAATCGCTCTGGGAGGCACGCGATGATCTCGCCGCCCACCTCGACATCTCCCCTGGTCGCATCCTCTCGGATCTTGCTATCTCAACGATTGCACTTGCCGGTGGAACAGCTCCTCTTGCCACAAAGCGAGATCTGGAGAAGGTCCTGCGTCCCATCGGATTACGGGCGCGCTGGTTTGAAAATACTCCACGTTGGCTCAAGGCGATCGATAACGCATTAGCGCTCACTGAAGATCAATGTCCAGATAATCGCAGTAAGAGCGATGCTCTCCCCCCTATTAAAATCTGGCGTGAGCGCTTCCCCGAGAAGTTCACTCCCCTCTCTCATGCTCGCTTCCAGATGTCATTGGCGGCGGAAGAGTTAGAACTTCCAGTAGAGAACCTCCTTACCCCCGAACTTCTTCGCCAGATCTGCTGGCTTCTGCCAGAGCCGTCGGAGGTACCTCGCCTCTTGGCAGAGATGGGCGCCAGACAGTGGCAGATCGATATCGCTGCACCAATCTTGGTCAACGCCCTGGCAGAGGATGAACCGCTAGAGCTACCTGAGGTGGAGGAAGCCCCAGCAGCCGAAGCAGCTCAATAAAAAAGCTTCGCTACCTCATAGCCTTTTGGGCTACCGACGAGTAACCTAAAAGCCTTAACACTGGTAGCAATAGGAGCCCTAGATGTCGCGCAGAGTCGTACTCGTAGATGCAGTCCGTACCCCATTTGGAAAGTCAGGCGGCGCCTTCGTCAATACACGCGCTGATGACCTGCTTATTAGAGCGATGCGTGGACTTATCGAGCGCAACCCACAACTTCCACTCGATCAGATTGATGATGTCGCGATTGCAGCTGCAACTCAGACCGGTGATCAAGGAATGAATATCGGGCGAAGTGCATCGCTGCTCGCAGGTCTTCCAAATACTGTTCCCGGATATTCAGTCGATCGTTGGTGTGCTGGTGCGCTTACTGCAACCACAACTGTTGCCGGTCAGATTGCAATGGGTGCAATTGATTTAGCGCTCGCAGGCGGTGTCGAACATATGGGCAACCATCCAATGGGAGAGCTCATGGATCCAAATCCACGTTACCTGGCAGAGAAGATTGTCGATCCAGATGCGATGTCGATGGGTGCAACAGCTGAGCGCCTTCATGATCGCTACCCATCAATTACCAAAGAGCGCGCTGATCTCTATGCATATAACTCACAGATGAAGACTGCAAAGGCATATGAAGAGGGTTTGATTCAACGAGATCTGATTCCAACTGCTGCGCGCTCAGAAGAACTTGGTTGGACTATTGTCTCTGCAGATGAAGGACCACGCCCAACAACAACTCTTGAAGGTCTCGCTGGCCTGAAGACGCCATTTCGCCCAAGCGGCCGCGTTACCGCAGGAAATGCTTCAGGAATCAACGACGGCGCAACGATCGCGTTGATGGCTAGCGAAGATAAGGCGAAGGAACTTGGCCTTCCGATCAAGGCAACAATGGTTACCTTCGCATTTGCTGGAGTTGAACCAGAGGTCATGGGTTATGGACCTGTTCCATCAACTATTAAAGCGCTTGCTAAGGCAGGCCTTTCGATTGAAGATATCGGTGCCTTTGAAATTAACGAAGCTTTTGCCGTGCAGGTAATCGCCTTTCTCGAGCACTTCGGAATTGCAGATGACGATCCTCGCGTTAATCCTTATGGTGGTGCAATCGCAGTGGGTCACCCATTGGCATCATCAGGTGTTCGCCTCATGATCAATCTTGCTCGCACATTCGAAGCGCACCCAGAGGTTCGCTATGGCATTACAACAATGTGTATCGGTCTTGGCATGGGCGGAACAGTTATCTGGGAGAACCCACACTTCAACGGAGGAAATAAGTAAATGGCAACAGCACTCGTATTACCTGAAGGCGCTCCTGAAGAAGTTATCACCGTTGCAAAGGTTCGCGATGTCGACCTTACGCCATTTGGCTTTAAAGGTGTTCTCGCACTCATCACTCTCGATAACGGTCTCGATCACACCCGCCCAAATACACTCGGGCCGCAGTCGGTGGCATCTCTTGATGCAGCAATCACAGAAGCAATTTCACGTAAGCCGGCCGGTATTGCAATCACCGGCAAGCCATTTATCTTTGCAGCGGGCGCCGATTTATCAGCGATGTCATTTCTGACAGAGCGCGATCAGGCACTTGCAATTGGAAAGCTCGGCCACGATGTCTTCCGCCGTCTTGGTGAGATTGATATTCCAACATTCTCATTTATCAACGGCCTAGCACTTGGCGGCGGACTTGAGATTGGTCTCCACTCAAAGTACCGCACCCTGGCAACAACTGCATTTACTGCTCTTCCCGAGGTATTCCTTGGATTAGTTCCAGGTTGGGGTGGCGCAACTCTCCTGCCGAAGTTGATCGGTCCAGAGAAGGCGGTTCAGGTAATCATCCTCAACGCTCTCAATAACAATACGATGATGAAGGCGAAGGATGCTCTCGCACTCGGCGTTGTTGATGCAATCTTCGATCCTGCTGACTTCCTTGAGAACTCTTGTGCATTTGCAGCAGCAATTCTCTCTGGTGCAAAGAAGATTGAGCGCAAGGATTACAGCAACGATCCTGCATGGGATTCAGCTCTTGCGACTGGAAAGGCCGCCGCACTGAAGAAGTTCGGGGGCGCAGATATCGCCTCCCCTCGAAAGGCGCTCGAACTCATTGCTGCGGCGAAGAGCTGTAGCAATGGCGAAGGTTTCGATGCTGAAGATCAAGTACTCGCTGACCTTGTGATGTCAGATCCGCTTCGCTCATCACTCTATGCATTTAATATGATTCAGAAGAAGCGCAAGAAGGTAGAAGGCGCACCTAAGGCCAACATGGCTCGTAAGGTAACAAAGGTCGGCGTTGTAGGTGCAGGTCTCATGGCATCTCAACTCGCGCTCCTCCTCGTTCGCAATCTCAAGTGTCCAGTCGTCATGACCGATATTGATCAAGAGCGTGCGGATAAGGGTGTGGCGTGGGTTCGCGCCGAGCTTGCAAAGTTAGTTGAGAAGAAGCGTATGAGTCCTGAAAGCGCTACTCGCCTATCAGCGCTTATCTCAGGATCTGCCGATAAGAGCGTTTACGCGGGTTGTGACTTCATTATTGAAGCAATCTTCGAAGAACTCTCACTCAAGCAGGAGCTCTTTAAGACCCTTGAAGGCATTGTTTCCCCGGAGTGCGTCCTTGCCACAAATACATCTTCGCTATCAGTAGAGGCGATGAGCGAGGGAATGAAGAATCCTGAGCGCGTCGTTGGCTTCCACTTCTTCAATCCAGTTGCAATCATGCCGCTACTCGAAATTGCACGCACATCACACACTGATGATGCGACAACAGCGACTGCAGTCGAGGTGGGAAAGAACCTCAAGAAGACGATGATTATCTGTAAGGATGCACCGGGCTTTGTCGTTAACCGCCTCTTAACTCGTTTCATGGGCGAGATCACTGATGCAGTTGATGAAGGTACTGATCCAGCGGTTGCAGATAATGCGATGCGCTCGATTGGTTTCCCAATGAGTCCATTTGAGCTACTTGGCCTTGTTGGTCCAGGTGTTGCCCTCCATGTAGCAGAGACGCTCAATAAGAATCTCGGACCGCGCTACCGCATCTCTCCAACAATGCAGGCGATGGTCAAGGAAGGTGTAAAGACCTTCTACATCAAGAATGAAGATGGAACTTTCGCTGCCAATCCGGCGGCGGTTGCCCTGATCCATAAGGGAACATCTCCCTCAACAGCTGAGCAAGTTCGTGAGCGCGCACTGAAGGCACTTGCGGAAGAGGCTCGGATGATGCTCGATGAAGGTGTAGTTGCAACTCCGGCAGAGATTGATCTCTGTATGTTGCTCGGCGCTGGATGGCCAATGCACCTCGGTGGAATCTTGCCGTTCTTAGATCGCGAGGGTATTAGCGAATCTGCTTCTGGTCAGCGTTTCCATGCTCCGGGAATTGCATCGGTACTGAAGTAGAGCTCCACTCAACAATTTCGCGAGCAATCTGCTGAGCAGTGATTCCTAGATCTTCTAGGATCTCTGCTCGCTTAGAGTGTTCGATAAATTCAAGTGGCACACCGATGCTATGAACTGGCACCTCTAGCCGGGCATCACGGAACATCTCCGAAAGTGAAGATGCAATTCCACCGTGGCGAATGCCGTCTTCAATGACTACAACGCTCTTATAGCGCTGCGCCATTGTTACAAGAGAGGCCGGCAGTGGCTTTACCCAACGAGGGTCGATGACAGTGACGCCAACGCCCTCACGATAAGCCTGTGATGCCGCTTCAACTGCTAGTGGAGCCATGGCGCCGATACTGACGAGCAATACATCCGCGCTCTCGCCACGGTAGAGAACATCGATTCCATCGCGAGATTCAAAGGCGGGAATATCGCTATGGACAGCGCCCTTAGGGAAACGAAGAAGAGTTGGTCGATCGTTGATCACAAGTGCTTCGGCTAGCGCCTGACGTAATCGTGCACCATCGCGTGGAGCGGCTACCGCCAAAGTTGGAACAATTCCGGTGAGTGCGAGATCCCAGATACCGTGATGTGAAGGTCCATCATCGCCAGTTACGCCAGCGCGATCAAGGACGAAGGTGACGCCAGCACCGTGAAGTGCGACGTCGAGCAATAGTTGATCAAATGCGCGGTTAAGGAAGGTCGAATAGACGGCAACGACAGGATGGAGCCCTGCATATGCCATGCCTGCAGCGCTTGTCACTGCATGCTGCTCAGCGATTCCGACATCGATTGTGCGATCAGGGTAGGCCTTCTGAAACTTATCTAGACCAGTAGGTCCAAGCATCGCCGCTGTGATCGCAACGATATCTTCTCGCTTCTTACCAATTTCAACGAGCTCTTCGGCGAAAACATCAGTCCATGATGTCTTACTTGCACTTACAGGTGCGCCGGTCTCGGGATCGACAATACCTACCGCATGGAACTTCTCTGCCTCGTCGGCGACAGCAGGACTGTAGCCGCGGCCCTTCTCGGTAATAACGTGAACCAAAACCGGTTCACCAAACTCTTTTGCTTGCTCTAGCGCGCGATCCATCGCTGCGATGTCATGGCCATCGATAGGGCCAATATATTTAAGTCCGAGGTCTTCAAACATTCCCTGCGGCGCAACAATATCTTTAATACCTTTCTTTACACCGTGAAGTGTTTCAAAGATCGGCGCTCCTACAACGGGAGTCTTCTGAAGTACTTCTTTACCCCAATCGAGGAAACGCTCGTAACCTTGGGTCATTCGAAGTGTAGAGAGGTGAGTTGCAAGTCCACCAATCGTTGGAGAATATGAGCGCTCGTTATCGTTGACAACAATGACAAGCTTTCTCTCTCCAGCAGTGGCGATGTTATTAAGTGCTTCCCAAGACATTCCACCAGTCAGTGCGCCATCACCGACAACAACGACGACGTGGCGATCCTTCTGACCTGTGAGAGTAAAGCCACGCGAGATTCCATCGCCCCATGAGAGCGCGGTAGATGCATGAGAATTCTCAATGACATCATGGGCAGATTCACGGCGGTTGGGATAGCCAGCGATACCTCCGCGCTGACGTAACCCTTCGAAATCTGAGGCGCGACCAGTCACAATCTTATGAACATATGATTGATGGCCAGTATCGAAGAGAACGAGATCGCGCGGTGAGCTAAAGGTGCGGTGGATTGAGAGAGTAAGTTCGACTACGCCGAGGTTGGGGCCGAGGTGGCCACCGGTGCGTGAGACTTTCTCAACTAAGAAGGTGCGAATCTCATCGCTGAGCTCTGCCAACTGAGCAGGGCTAAGCGTTTTGAGGTCTTCAGGACCCTTGATGGATTCGAGCATGAGGAGAAGTCTAAGCCGTTATAAGGCTTAACCGCGCAATGAACGGAGCACGTATTGCATGATTCCGCCGTGGCGATAGTAATCAGCCTCGCCCGGTGTATCGATACGTACCTTCGCTGCAAAGCTCTTATCCCCCGCTGTGACCTGAACCTCCTTCGGGATTCCGCCTTCATTGAGTGCGGTGATTCCTGAGATGGTAAATGTCTCTTCTCCAGTAAGGCCCAGTGATTGTGCGCTCTCGCCGTTGACGAATTGCAATGGAAGAACTCCCATACCAATCAAGTTTGATCGGTGGATACGTTCGAAGCTCTCAGCGATTACCGCACGAACCCCAAGGAGAGCTGTGCCCTTAGCCGCCCAGTCACGAGAAGATCCGGATCCGTACTCTTTGCCAGCCAAGATTACAAGCGGAACGCCAGCGGCTTGATAGGCAACAGATGCATCGTAGATTGTTGATTGCTCTCCATTATTGAGGAAGTTGCGAGTGAATCCACCCTCAACTCCATTAAGAAGGAGGTTCTTCAAACGAATATTTGCGAAAGTTCCACGGATCATTACTTCGTGATTTCCGCGACGTGAACCATATGAGTTGAAGTCCTTACGGTCAACGCCATTTACCTCGAGGTATTTACCTGCGGGTGAATCAGCTTTGATATTTCCTGCCGGTGAAATGTGATCTGTTGTGACCGAGTCTCCCAAGATCGCGAGCACACGTGCGCCAGCGATATCTTTTACTGGAGTTGGCTGGGCAGGCATTCCTTCAAAGTATGGCGGCTTACGAACATAAGTTGACTTTGGATCCCACTCAAATGTATTTCCAGTCGGGGTATCAAGTGACTTCCAGCGATGATCTCCCTCAAAGACACTTGCATAATCCTTCTTGAACATCTCGGAAGAGATAGATGAATCAATGACATCTTGAATCTCTTGTGCAGATGGCCAGATGTCCTTGAGCAGAACAGGATTTCCATCCTTATCGTTGCCGAGTGAATCATTGGCAAAATCGTGGCCCATTGTTCCTGCGATTGCATAAGCAACTACCAATGGTGGTGACGCGAGATAGTTCATCTTCACATCTGGGCTGATGCGACCTTCAAAGTTTCGGTTACCTGATAGAACAGCGGTCACTGCGAGATCATGCTCATTCACTGCCTTGCTGATCTCGACTGGAAGTGGTCCAGAGTTACCGATACAAGTAACACAGCCATATCCGACGAGGTTGAAGCCAAGAGCTTCCATGTACTGTGTAAGACCTGAACGATCGTAGTAATCAGTAACAACCTTTGAGCCAGGAGCGAGAGTTGTCTTCACCCAAGGCTTAGAAGTTAAGCCCTTCTCTACCGCCTTCTTTGCAAGGAGAGCTGCACCGATCATCACTGATGGGTTTGATGTATTGGTGCATGAGGTAATCGAGGCAATGACAACATCGCCATTCTTAATCGTCGTCTTATTTGCCCCGACAGAGACTGGGTATGACTCTTTGCCAGTCTTCTCTGAGAGATAGGTAGGAAGAATCTCTTCAAACTTCTTCTTCGACTCTGAGATTGAGATTCGGTCTTGAGGGCGCTTTGGTCCTGCAATCGATGAGACAACAGTCGATAGATCGAGCTCTAGGTTCTCTGAATAACGTGGAGTTGCAGCTGGGTCAAACCACATTCCCTGCGCCTTTGCATACTGCTCGACAAGTGCGACCTGTTCTTCGCTGCGGCCGGTAAGTCGGAGGTAACGAAGCGTCTCTTCATCAATTGGGAAGATTGCACATGTCGATCCATACTCAGGAGACATATTTCCAATTGTTGTTCGGTTCGCCATTGGAACAGCTGTAACGCCAGGTCCATAGAATTCAACAAACTTACCTACGACTCCATGCTTGCGGAGCATCTCTGTAATGACAAGTGCCATATCCGTTGCAGTTGTTCCGACTGGGAGCTCGCCCTTTAACTTAAATCCAACTACGCGTGGAATCAACATTGAAACTGGCTGGCCAAGAAGAGCAGCCTCTGCCTCAATACCGCCAACACCCCAACCGAGAACGCCGAGACCGTTCACCATTGTTGTATGTGAATCTGTACCGACAACGGTATCTGGGTAAGCGCGAAGGACTCCGTTGACCTCGCGAGTCATGATGACGCGCGCTAGATATTCGATATTTACCTGGTGAACGATTCCTGTTCCTGGTGGAAC
The DNA here is from genome assembly GCA_039804335.1 of Actinomycetota bacterium. Taxonomy (GTDB): domain Bacteria; phylum Actinomycetota; class Actinomycetes; order Nanopelagicales; family Nanopelagicaceae; genus Planktophila. Next base: position 96 of record JBDLWK010000011.1, on the reverse strand, counting down.
AACCTTGAACTCATCGAATGCGCCCTGGCCCCAGCGAAGGAAGCGATAACGCTCGCGGTTACGTTCGTACTCAACATCGGTATTCTGCTCAAAAGA
>JBDLWK010000010.1:0-17740 GCA_039804335.1 Actinomycetota bacterium | reverse complement strand
AATTCAATTCCTTGACCGATACGGTTTGGGCCTGAGCCGAGAATGATTACCGCCGGCTTGGTGCGTGGACGCACCTCGCTCTCTTCCTCATAGCTCGAATAGTGGTAAGGCGTATGCGCTTCAAACTCAGCGGCACAAGTATCAACTGTCTTGTAGACAGGATGGAGATCGAGATGATGACGGGCTTTGCGAACATCCTCTTCTGAAAGCCCGCGTAGCTCTGCAATCTGTCGATCTGAGAACCCGAAAGATTTCGCAAACTTAAGAGAGTCGAAGGTCATCTCGCCAGGTTGAGCTATCTCACGCGCTGCCTCATTGATCTCTTGGAGTTGATTGAGATACCAGCGATCGATCTTGGTTGATGCGAAAACATCCTCGATATCTGCCCCAGCCCAAAGAGCACGATGGACTTGCTGAAGGCGATACTCGGTTGGCATCTTCATCGCCTCGAGGAGTTCTCCGACATTTATTGAAGAAATATCAGCTGGGAAGGCGAAAATCGCCTCTTTGCGCTCTAGCGAGCGAAGTGCCTTCATTAGCGCTTCCGGGAATGACCGCCCAATAGCCATCGCCTCTCCCACCGACTTCATCGTCGTTGTGAGTCGAGGATCGGCATCGGCGAACTTTTCAAAGGCGAAACGTGGCGCCTTTACGACGATGTAATCGAGGGTAGGCTCAAAAGAAGCTGGAGTTACCTGAGTAATATCGTTCTTGATCTCATCAAGTGTGTATCCAATCGCAAGCTTCGTTGCGATCTTAGCAATCGGAAAACCTGTCGCCTTTGAAGCGAGAGCCGATGATCGCGAAACTCGTGGATTCATCTCAATCACGATGATGCGGCCATTATCTGGGTTTACCGCAAATTGAATATTGCAACCACCGGTATCGACTCCGACTTCGCGAATAATATCGATCGAAAGGTTACGTAATTTTTGATACTCAACATCGGTTAATGTAAGTGCTGGAGCGACGGTAATTGAATCACCCGTGTGAACGCCCATCGGGTCGATATTCTCGATGGAGCAGACAATAACCACGTTATCAACGCGATCGCGCATCACCTCAAGCTCGTACTCTTTCCAACCAATAATTGACTCTTCAATTAAGACTTCAGATGTTGGAGAGTGTCGAAGTCCCGCTCCTGCAATCTGACGTAGCGCATCTTCATCGTGAGCGATTCCAGAACCGAGGCCACCCATTGTAAATGAAGGCCTGATTACACATGGATAGTTAAGAACCGATGCGGCGGCAAGGACTTCCTCCATCGTATGACAGATAATGGATTTAGCTGATTCTCCCCCAACCTTTTCCACAATCCCTCTGAAGAGCTCGCGGTTCTCACCGCGTTGGATGGCATCGACATCTGCACCGATTAATCGAACGTTATGTCGAGCAAGTATCCCCGCTTCAAACATTCCAATTGCTGCATTGAGCGCGGTCTGTCCTCCTAAAGTAGCAAGAACTGCATCTGGCTTCTCTTTAATAATGATTCGCTCAATGAATTCTGGAGTAATCGGTTCGATATAGGTTGCATCAGCAAACTCAGGATCGGTCATGATTGTCGCAGGATTTGAGTTGACGAGAATGACGCGGATTCCTTCAGCCTTCAGGACTCTACACGCCTGTGTACCTGAATAGTCGAATTCGCAAGCCTGGCCAATGACAATTGGGCCAGAACCAATGACAAGAACGCTCTTGATTGAACTATCTAGCGCCATTATGCGTTGACCGCCTTTCGTGGGTATTTCTCCATTAAGGAAAGGAAACGATCAAAGAGATAACTTGCATCGTGTGGACCAGCTGCAGCCTCTGGGTGATACTGAACGCTAAATGCGCCTCGCTCGAGTAGTTCGAGACCTTCAACAACTCCATCGTTGAGACAGATATGTGTCACCTGTCCGGGACCGAAGACTGTTGAGAAGATCGAATCAGTTGGCGCCTTCAGCGCAAAACCGTGGTTGTGAGCGGTGATCTCTACCTTTCCTGTCTTTCGATCGAGCACAGGTTGATTGATTCCGCGATGGCCGAATTGAAGCTTATAAGTATCAAATCCAAGTGCTCGACCGAGAATCTGGTGTCCGAAACAAATTCCAAAGATGGGAATCTCTTCGATGAGCAGTTCGCGAACAAGAGCCACGGTATCTGTCATAGTTGAAGGGTCACCAGGACCATTCGATAGAAATACACCATCAGGTTGGTATGCGAGAATCTCTTCGATATTTGAGTTGTACGGAAGGACATGGACTTCGATTCCACGCTCTGCCATATTTCGCGGTGTCGCTGCTTTGATACCGAGATCAAGGGCCACAACAGTGAACTTCTTCTCTCCGATTGCTGGGACGAGATAAGGAACTTCGGTTGATACATCACCGCATAGGTATGAACCTGACATTGGGCTCTGCTTACGAACCTCAATAACCATCTCTTCGCGAGTCAGCTCTGTATCAGAGAAGATACCCACTCTCATCGCTCCGCGATCGCGCAGATGACGAGTAATTGCTCGTGTATCTACTCCAGCGATACCTACAACACCCTGTGCAATCAGCTCTTCCTCTAAATCAGAGGTACTGCGCCAATTGCTGGTGATAGAAGATGGGTTACGGACAACAAAACCTGCAACCCATATCTTGGAGGATTCGTTATCTTCGAGGTTGACTCCTGTGTTTCCGATATGGGGCGCAGTCATCACGACCACCTGGCGATGGTATGACGGATCGGTAAGCGTCTCTTGGTAGCCAGTCATTCCGGTTTGAAAGACAGCCTCACCAAAGGTCTTGCCAAGGGCGCCCCAAGAGCGACCCTCAAAGATTCGTCCATCATCGAGGACTAGGTATGCCTTACTCATGCTTTTTCCGACCTAACATCGACCTTATGTGTGAGGGTTCCATTAAATACAGTAGCGACCACAGTTCCTTGGAACTCCATGCCGTGGAAGGGTGTGTTCTTGCTCTTAGAGGCCAATAAGGCTCGATCTACGCGCATTCGACCCTGTGGATCAATGATTGCGATGTGAGCGGGCTCTCCCACTGCCAAGTTACGTCCGTGGTTCTGATATCCCGCTATCTTGGCTGGAGCTGAACTCATGACCTCGATAGCTCTTTCCCAAGAAATTGAACCGTTCGCAATAAGAGTCGTGTAGAGAATTGGGAAGGCGGTTTCTAGTCCAACCATGCCGAAGGCGGCGTTCTGCCACTCGCACTCTTTGCTCTCTACTGGATGGGGGGCATGATCTGTGCCGATTATATCTATCGTTCCATCAATAACACCTTGACGGAGAGCATCAACATCGCCCTGAGTGCGTAGCGGTGGGTTAACCTTATAAATCGGATCATAACTTGTTGCGCTTTCATCGGTGAGTAGCAAGTGATGTGGCGTTACCTCAGCGGTTACCTTCATTCCTTGCGCCTTTGCCCAACGAATAATCTCAACGCCACCTGCAGTTGTGACGTGACATATGTGAAGTCGCGCTCCAACCATATTTGCCAAGAGGATATCTCTGGCGATAATTGACTCTTCCGCAACTGCAGGCCAACCTTTCAAGCCAAGAGTTGATGCGACGATGCCTTCATTCATCTGAGAATCCTCAGTAAGGCGAGGATCTTGTGCATGTTGCGCGATGACTCCGTCGAATTGCTTTACATACTCGAGCGCGCGGCGCATCATCAATGGATCTGAGACGCAATTTCCATCATCGCTAAACACTCTCACCCGAGCACGCGAATGTGCCATTGAACCAAGATCTGCTAACTCATCTCCTGCAAGGCCTTTAGTTACCGCGCCGATTGGAAAGACATCGACGAGGCCAACGCTCTTTCCAATAGCTGCAACTTGCTCAACAATCGCGGAGTTATCAGCCACAGGCAGAGTGTTCGCCATTGCGCTCACGGCAACATATCCTCCACGTGCCGCCGCTAACGATCCCGTTGCGATGGTCTCTGAATTTTCGCGACCTGGTTCACGCAAATGAGTATGGAGATCAACGAATCCAGGCAGAAGAACTAAGCCGGATGCATCAATAATCTCATCAGCTATCGCCTCAATCTTTGGAGAAATCTCGGCAATCACCCCATCCTTAATGAGTAGGTCAGCAGTTGAACCACCGGCGATAGCGCCGCCCTTAATGAGGATTGAATTAACCATTGACTGACTCCTGACTTCCAGCGATAAAGAGGTAGAGAATTGCCATTCGGATAGAGACGCCATTTGCTACCTGCTCAACCACAACAGATTGTTCGCTATCGGCAGCTTCTGCACTTATTTCAAGGCCACGGTTCATGGGACCTGGATGCAACAAGATCGTGCCTGATTTTGTAAGGCCGAGACGATCTGAATCAATCCCGAAGAGCGTCGAGTACTCTCGCTCGGATGGGAAGTAGAGATCGCTCATTCGCTCTTGCTGAATACGAAGCATAATGACGGCATCAACTGTCGGAAGAACGGCATTGAAGTCATATGAAACGCGTACCGGCCATTGCTCTACTTGATGTGGCAGAAGTGTTGGTGGCGCCACGAGTGTGACCGTTGCTCCCAATTTGGTAAGCAAGAGAACATTAGAGCGAGCTACGCGTGAGTGGAGAATATCTCCAACAATAGCAACGTGGATGCCTGACAAATCGCCAGTTCCACCACAGAGATGCTTTCTGATGGTGTAAGAATCGAGGAGCGCCTGACTTGGATGTTCATGCGTTCCATCTCCGGCGTTGATGACTGTTCCGTTGATCCATCTACCTTGCGCGAGTCGATGCGCTGCGCCAGATGCTGGATGGCGGATAACAACTGCATCAGCGCCGAGCGCTTGCAGCGTCTGAGCTGTATCTTTTAGAGATTCACCCTTACTGATACTCGAACCCTTAGCCGTGAAGTTAATGACATCGGCAGATAAGCGCTTCGCCGCCGCTTCAAAGGAAATTCGAGTGCGAGTTGAATCTTCAGCGAAGAGATTAACTACGGTCTTTCCGCGAAGTGTCGGCAGTTTCTTTACTGGGCCATCAGTAACCTTTGCCATCTCGGCTGCGGTATCTAGAATCGTGAGCGCGAAATCTCTATCAATATCGTTAATGGAGAGTAGATGCTTCATGCGCTCTCCCCCTCGATCCGTACCTCATCCACACCATCGTGCTCACGGAGAGAGACCTTTACACTCTGGCTCTTTGATGTCGGCAAATTCTTTCCAACGAAATCAGCCTTAATGGGAAGCTCGCGATGTCCGCGATCGACCAGTACTGCCAATTGAACCCTGATAGGTCGACCAATCTCGCCCAAGGCATCGAGGGCTGAGCGAATCGTCCGGCCAGAGAAGAGAACGTCATCAACGAGAACAACGGTGCGACCTTCGACCCCGAGAGATGGAATTACCGTCTCCATGAGTGGACGAGGTGCTCGCAACCTAAGATCGTCGCGATGGAGCGTGACGTCCAGGGTACCTACCTGAACAGGCGCTCCCTCGATAGTTGAGATGATTGCAGCAAGTCGGTGGGCGAGATGAGCGCCACGGGTAGGTATGCCAAGAATTGTGAGATCTGAAGATCCTGAATTGCGCTCAAGAATCTCATGTGAGATCCGAGTCAATGCGCGAGTGATATCGCTTTCGTTCAGGGCAAGGCTCATGTAAATCTCCTTTCCTGCCTCTCTGGACAGGTCGTTAAAGGAACGTGGGCGCAGGATATCACCTCTGCTGTGGATAGCCGATGAGCGCCACTACGGCCACCAATCTAGGCTCGCTCTCCCCCTACTAAAGGAGACATATATGACAAACCAGATGAACCGGGCGATTGAGGAGCTCTGCGCCCAGAGATTGCGCGAGTTGAGACGAAGCAAAGGGCTCACACTCCACGATTGCGAGAAGTTGAGCAAAGGTGAAATCAAAGCGGTTGTTCTAGGTTCCTATGAACGGGGTACCAGAGCAGTCTCGCTTGCTCGGTTGGAGCAGTTGGCTGAGCTCTATGAAGTTCCATTTCAATACTTCTTCGGAGAAAAGAAGCATGAGATTCGAAGCGAGGTAGACGCTCTGGTATTTGATCTACGACGTATCCGAAAGGAGAATTTGGCTGTAGTGAGGCTAGCTCCAGTTAAGCGATTTCTGACCACAATCGCCCGTAAGCGTTCAGATTGGAATGGCGAGGTAATGTCTCTGCGTCAATCAGATAGCGCACTTCTTGAACTGATTTGCGAGATGGATAGTCAGAGTCTCCATCAAGAGCTTCGCCTTGCTGGTTATCTCTTTGCAAGCGAAGTTAGCGGGCAACGCTCTCTTTAATTGATGAGATCTTTCCAAGCAAACCATGGATAAAGGTTGCAGAGTCATCAGTTGAGAGGTCTTTTGCAAGAGTGATTGCCTCATCGATTGCGATTCCGTCAGCGAGTTCATCGCTCCAGATAATCTCAAAGATTCCGAGGCGCAAGATATTTCTATCGACAGCTGCAAGGCGGTCCATATCCCAACCCTGGGCATATGTGGCGATGAGTTCGTCGACTTTGCGCTTATTTGCGGTAACACCGGTAATTAACTCACGGGTGTATTCGCGAATCGGACGCGCATCAGGACCCTCTTCAGTTACATCTCGAGACTCAAGAATTGCTAGGGCGTCACTGCTGCGAATATCTGATTCGTAGAGAATATCGAGCGCTTGCTTACGGGCCTTGCTACGTGCTGACACTTAGTTGGCGCGACCCTGATAAGAACCATCTCGAGTATCAACAAGAACGACCTCATCTTGCTTGATAAAGAGTGGAACTTGAATCTGAATACCTGTCTCAACTGTTGCAGGCTTTGTTCCACCTGATGAGCGATCGCCTTGGAGGCCTGGCTCGGTATAGGTGATCTTCAGTGCAACTGAGGCAGGAAGATCAATGAAGAGTGGGTTGCCCTCATGGATGGCGACGATCGCACTGGTGTTCTCGAGCATGTAGTTAGCTGCATCGCCAACGGTAGCTGCTGAGATTGTCATCTGATCGAAGTTAACATCATCCATAAATACGAAATCATCGCCCTCCTTGTAGAGGAATGTCATCTCGCGCTTCTCGACGATTGCAGTATCAACCTTCACGCCGGCGTTAAATGTTCGATCAACGACTTTGCCAGTCATGACCTGCTTCAACTTAGTACGGACGAATGCAGGACCCTTGCCTGGCTTTACATGCTGGAATTCAACGACTGTCCAGAGCTGTCCCTCGATATCAAGGACTAAGCCATTCTTAAGATCGTTAGTTGTTGCCATGGTTCAAACTCCAGTTCAGCCGCTCCGTCTTTCGAAGCACAAGGTGCGAGTTTACCCTACTTATTTACAATCTTTGAGAGCGCGCGAAGGGCGAGAAGGTAAGAATCTGGTCCAAATCCCCCGATAGTTCCTTTGGCAACGCCAGAGATTACTGAGGTGTGACGGAACTCTTCTCGAGCTAGCGGATTGGAGAGGTGTACCTCGATCAATGGCGCCTTTACTAGTTCTGCCGCATCTCGAATCGCATATGAGTAATGTGTGAAAGCTGCAGGATTGATAATTACCGGAGTATTTGAATCAGCCGCTGAATGGAGCCAGCCAATAATCTCGGACTCCTGGTCACTCTGTCGGATATCTGCTTCAAATCCTAGCTCTGAGGCCCCGGCTGAAATCAAATCAACAAGCTGTGGGTAGGAGAGATCGCCATAGATTGATGAGTCACGGATATCTAGGCGAGCAAGATTTGGGCCGTTGATTACTAGAACCTTCATGAGAGAACCTTCTCATACGCTGATTTCAATTGCTCCTCAGAGACGCCCTCGAGTCGACCGCAATTTCCGATTGAATTGAGGGTGACAAAGCGTATAGATGAACCTCGCGCCTTCTTATCGAGCGATATCGCTGCATAGAGAGCAGGCCAATTGTTGCCTCCAGATACTTGTGCCAATGAAATCGGCAGGCCAATTGTGTTCAATATCTGACGATGTTCTGCAACCAACTCGTTCTCCATCAATCCTTCTTGCGCAGCAAGCTCGGCGACAAAAATCATCCCAATCGAAACGGCCTCACCGTGACGGATTGAGTAGTCAGATACGCGTTCAATGGCATGGCCAAAGGTGTGGCCGTAATTAAGAATCTCGCGAAGTTCCGACTCTTTGAAATCTTCGCTGACGACCTTCGCCTTAGTGGCTACTGCTCGTTCAATCAAGCTATTGACTAAAGAATTGTTCGTGCGAATCTCCTTGAGTGATTTTCCCTTAATCAAATTAAGAATCTCAACATCATCAATGAAGCCACACTTCACTACCTCCGCCAATCCGGCGGCGAAGTCCCTATCACCGAGGGTGCGAAGCCATGATGGATCGATGATTACTGAGATAGGTGAATGAAAAGCGCCGATGAGATTCTTTCCATACGGAGAGTTGATTCCTGTCTTTCCGCCTACCGAAGCATCGACCATACCGGCCAAAGTGGTCGGAATTGCAACCCAATCAATACCGCGAAGCCATGATGCTGCTGCGTAACCACTAACATCAGTGACAGTTCCGCCACCTATTGCGACAACGAGATCACTTCTCGTGAAGCCTGCTTCTGCTAACTTTCCCCAGATATAAGTGATAGCTGAAGAGGTCTTACCTGCCTCGCCATCTGGTATCTCAATCAGGGTGACTTCTGAGCGCGAAAAATTAAAAGTTGGCATAGCTGAACTCATCGCGGCAGAGTAGATAATCGCAACACGATCTCGCGTTGATGCCAGTGGAGATAAATCCCCTCGCCAATCTCCAGTGATTCGAACTGAATATTGACGTTCTGCGTTGATCTGTATCTCAGCCACGGATATCTCCCTTACTTCGCAACTCATAGGCAATCTCGATCTCCGCCACAATATCAGCGACAGTTTTATTATCTACATCGCAGATGAAATGTGCGAGTCCCTCATAAATCGGAGCTCGCTCATTCATCAGGCTCTGCCATTGCGCCCTTGGATTTCCCATGAGGAGTGGTCTCCCCTGATTAAATCCAACTCGAGAGGAAACCTGAGAGAGAGAAATTCTTAAGTAGACAATAAAGGCGCCACTTGCGCGAAGCGCTGATTGGGCATCGATAGAGAGACAAGCACCTCCACCAAGGCTGAGCAGAGCTCCATCCTCTAAGAGCGCTGTCCTGAGGATGATCTTCTCGATCGCCCGGAACTCATCCTCACCATCTTCAATGAAGATATCTGAAATCTCTCGACCGGTCTGTTCGACAATCATCGTATCTGTATCTCTAAATTGGGTAGCGAACGTTGCCGCTAGCGCCTCTCCGACAGTTGTCTTGCCAGAGCCCATCGGCCCAATAAGAACGATACGAGGTGCCATCTTATTTAAAGCGAAGATTTTCCATATAGGAAAGATAGTTACGACGAGTCTCACCGACTGAATCGCCACCGAACTTCTCGAGAACCGCCTCGGCTAAGACAAGCGCTGCCATAGCTTCGCCAACTACGCCAGCTGCAGGAACAGCGCAGACATCAGAGCGTTGATTAATAGCCTTAGCCGCTTCACCGGTTACGACATCAATTGTGTCGAGCGCTTTAGGAACGGTTGAGATTGGCTTCATTGCAATCGAGACGCGTAAGACTTCTCCATTGGACATGCCGCCTTCAGTACCGCCGGCGCGATCTGTGCGTCGAACAATCTTTCCTGTTGCATCGCGCTCGATCTCATCGTGTGCGACTGAACCTCGTCGAGTCGCCGAAGTGAAACCGTCTCCGACGGCAACGCCCTTAATCGCTTGAATACCCATCATTGCACCAGCGAGGCGAGCATCTAAGCGACGATCCCAATGCACATGCGAACCGAGACCTGGTGGAAGGTTGTAAGCGAGGATCTCGCAAATGCCTCCGAGGGTATCTCCATCTTTATGAGCAGCTTCAATCTCCTCGACCATCTTTGAGGAGAACTCTGGATAAGCGCAGCGAACAGGATCGTTATCGATACGTTCCATTTGATCCGGAGTTGGAAGTGCTAGACCCTCTGCGATCGACGCTGTACCAATCGATGTAACGTGGCTAAAGATTTCGATTCCCAGACTCTGCTTGAGAAATGCACGTGCGATTGCACCTAGCGCAACGCGAGCAGCTGTCTCTCGAGCACTTGCACGCTCAAGGATTGCTCTCGCATCATCGAAATCGTACTTCTGCATTCCGACCAAATCAGCGTGGCCAGGTCTTGGACGCGACAGAGGTGCATTGCGCGCAAGATCCTTGATCTCCTCAATCGGAAGTGGATCGGCCGACATGACTTTCTCCCACTTAGGCCACTCACTGTTGCCAACCTGAATTGAAATTGGACCGCCTTGGCTCTCACCGAGTCGAACTCCGCCAAGGATCGAGACTTTATCGGCCTCGAAGTTCTGACGTGCTCCACGTCCAGTACCCAGGCGGCGTCGCGCTAGATGGAAATCAATATCGGAGGTAGAAACTTTTATATGGGCAGGCATGCCCTCAACAATTGCTGAGAGGGCAGGTCCATGAGATTCACCGGCTGTTATCCAACGCATAGCGCAATTGTCTCAGATGGAGGCTACTTCAGGCACCTTAAATGGCGATGCTAATCAGATAGCGAGATAGATATTAAGGAAGGGCAGGAGTATTGCCGGTGCGAAGGCGATCATCTTCGCGTGCCTACCCCGAGCGAGCAGCGATAGAACCACCGTGCCGAAAGAGGCCAAAGCCATCCCCTGGAGGTATTGAAGATTAAGAACCATCGGCGATGAGGTAAGAAGAAGAACAATGAACAACTTGATATCTCCTGCTCCAAACCTGCCCAGTAGACCGACTGCGATTGAGACAGCGATAACTGGAAGGGTGGAGACTATTGAAGAGCTATGTGGATCAGCTAGAAGCAAGAATCCCAGAAGTATCGTCAACTCATTTGGAATCAGGTGTTTCCTGATATCAATAAGTGCTATCGACAGGGCAGTAAGAGCAACGAAATAACTAAGCACCTAGTGATCATAAAGAAAGCAATAACAGCAGTATCTAACCCTGTGGATTAACGGATTTCCCTCTTCAAGATTGGTCGAATATGGGCAGCTAAAGCTGCCTCATCAAGAGTGCGATCAAGGGCTAATGAAAGTTGTTGGATTCCTTGATAGAGAAGAAGCTCAACTCCATTAATGACTTTGCCGCCTGAATCTTCCCAACGTGCACCCAAGACAGTAGGCCAAGGCTTATAGATAACATCGAAGAGGAGAGGCAAATCCCCTGCCATAAGAGAATCAGCAAGCAGGTCTGCGGCCCCAGCTGGAGTTGTATTAACTACAAGATCATATTGTGAGAAGCCAGGTGAATCATTCCAACGCTGATATTCGAAGGAAGATTGCTCGACTGAAGCTTCAAGCACTTCACGACGTGTGCTGGTGCGACCAAAGACCACAATCTCATCTGCAATTCCATCAAGAGCGCCAACAACCGCTCGAGCAGTTCCGCCCGCTCCGAGAACTAAAACTTTCTTGAACTTAGTAAAGCCTTCATGGTGGAGAGCTGAGATAAATCCAGAACCATCAGTACTTGTGAGATGCCATTGACCATCACAACGATAGAGAGTGTTGGCGGATTGAATATGGGTTGCTACTTGATCAACACTTACTGGAAGCGAGAGCGCTTCCTCCTTAAGTGGCATTGTGATCGAGAGATAGTCGAAGTCATCGCTTTCCTCGGCAAAGAAGTGAGAGAGGGATTCCGATTGAACCTCTCTGCGTTCATATTGACCCTCCATCTTAAGAAAGGCATATGCCTCACGATGAAGTAAAGGTGAGAGTGAGTGCTCGACGGGAGAGCCGATTACGGCGCCTCGTATTTCGCTAACCATCAACTATCACCCAAACTTTCCAGCACGAAGATTTTTCTTGTAGAGAACCTTCCAGTTATTGAACTCATCAATAGATTCCGTGAAGCGAGTATCCCCTGGCGCAACGGTAATAAAGAAGAGCCACGCACCAGGTTCAGGGTGAGTTGCTGCATACATGGCCTTGGCTCCAGGATTGTTGATTGGTCCTGGCGGAAGTCCGTATTTCCGGTAAGTGTTATATGGCGAGTTGAGGAAAGTGGATTGCGTGCTCAGGAATACCGAGCCTCGACTGCCCTTGATGTAATGAACGGTTGAATCGAATTGAAGAGGCATTCCCTTGGTAAGTCGATTTCTTACTACCTGTGAAATTCTTGCAAAATCCCCTTGATCGCCCTCAGCTTGGACGAGGGAGGCGATTGTTAAGAGCTGAGCGGGAGAGAATTTCTCCGATGAGGTGAAAAAACCAGCGGCTTTCATCTCGCGATCACTTTTCGAAATCATCTCTTTCAAGATTTCTGAGAGAGCGGTGGAGGTATCAAAACTATATTGAGCTGGGAAGAGCAGCCCTTCTAGCTTCGTAAATCCGCTCGGTAAAGTTACAGAGGCAAAGGCGCGCGAAATCTCTGCCTGTGAATATCCAACGGAAATGAGTGATTTCTTTATCTCGGTAATCCATGCGCCTTCGACAATTGATATCAAATTACTGATTCGCTTTGCATCGAGTAACTGCTCAAGTGCCTCTCGTGCACAGATATCCTTATCAATTTGATGGATACCCGGTGCGATTGAACCCGAACGCGAATCAGATACCGCAACCCCAAAGAATGATTGATAGGAAGCGGTAACTCCCTTATCAAATAACTCTTGGGCTATCTCCGAACCAGACTCCCCTGCCGATACATCGATAGCGACAACATCTCCACTACTTTTTCCACAAGGGAAATTTGGCGAAGAAGAAGGTCCTGACTTCAATATGTAGATCAAGCCCGTCGCAATGATTACTGCAAGCAGTAGGGCCAAACCTCTTCTCTGGTTTAGCCTAATTTTCACGAGAGAGGCCACTCTCTAATATGGCAACAGCGGCCATTGAATCGATAAGAGATTTGGAATCACGGCTTGATTTTCCTGCCTCTCTCAACTTTCGAGCGGCATCAACGGTGCTTAGGCGTTCATCGACAAAAACCACGGGAAGTTTAAATTCTTCACTCAGTAGTCGCTCAAAAGATCTGACCTTCTCGACCGCTGCGCCATCGCTTCCCGATAGGTGTTTTGGCTCTCCAAGATAGATACGTAACGGCTCATACTCTGCAAAGAGTTCGCCAATCTGCTGGATGAGCTTCGGGTGCTTGGCGTCGAGAAATGGCAACGGAGTAGCGAGAATTCCATCGGGGTCGCAAATCGCAACACCGATTCGCGCATCACCGTAATCAAAGGCGATTCTGCGACCTCGCTCCATTTTACTTACCGTGAAGATGTGAAGCGATTGCCTCTAGCGCCGCGCGAGATTGAGTCGAATCCGTTCCGCCACCCTGCGCGAAATCATCCTTGCCTCCACCACCGCCACCGAGAATTGATGAACCAATCTTCACGAGTTCGCCCGCCTTAACGCCCCCTGCGCGCGCAGCATCAGATGCCGCGGCAACTAACACCGGACGACCGCCACTGACGCTAATCAGAGCAACAACCGAATTAGATGATCGATTTCGAAGTTCAAGTGCGATCTTGCGCAGATCATCACCGGAGACTCCATCGGGAAGAACTCCTCCGATAAAGCTGGTCTCGCCAATCATGACTGATGTTGAAGCGAGTTGATCCACGCTTGCAAGTGCCTGAGCTGACCTGAGGGCAGCTAACTCTTTCTCAACTTCCTTGATCTTATCGAGAAGGCCCTGAATGCGCTCCGGTAACTCTTCAACGCGAGCTCCCTTAATGAGTTCAGTCAGAGAGTTGAGAAGGATATGTTCGCGTGCAAGGAAGCTATAGGCATCTGCACCTACGAGCGCTTCAACGCGACGAACACCGGCACCGATTGAAGATTCACCAAGTAACTTCACAACTCCGAGTTGTCCTGAGTTCGATACGTGAGTTCCACCGCAAAGTTCGCGAGCCCAATCACCAACGCTAACAACACGGACTTGGTCGCCATACTTTTCGCCAAAGAGGGCCATTGCGCCAATCTTCTTCGCATCTGCTTGAGTCATGACCTCTGCAGTGACCGTTAAATTATTGAGCAGAAGTGCATTAACGCGACCTTCTACATCATTGAGGATTCCTGGAGAGACGGCGCCCGTCGATGGGAAGTCAAAACGGAAGCGCCCTGGTGAGTTCTCAGAACCAGCCTGTGTTGCAGTCTCGCCGAGGATCTCGCGGAAAGCCTTATGGACCATGTGGGTCGCTGTATGTGCACGCGAAATAGCGTTACGTCGCTCTACATCGATAACAGCATGTCCAGATGAACCGACCGAAATCTCGCCACTGATAACGCGGCCTCGGTGAACTGAGAGACCCTTAACCGGTGATTGCACATCAGAGATATCAATTACTGCACCATTTGAGAGAGTGATGCGTCCACCATCTGCAAGCTGTCCACCACCTTCGGCATAGAAAGGTGTTGCATCAAGGATAACCTCTACATCATCGCCTTCAAATGCACTTGAAACGCTAGCGCCATCGACAAGAATTCCATTAACCGTTGCCTCAGCTTCGGTATGTGAGTAACCGATAAAGTTGGTAACGCCCTTGGCATCTGCAATCTTTCGATACTCAGTGAGATCGGTATGTCCGCTCTTCTTCGCCTTAGCATCAGCCTTTGCCCGATCGCGTTGCTCTTTCATGAGTCTGCGGAAACCATCTTCATCAACCTCAAGACCCTCTTCGCGAGCCATCTCAAGGGTGAGATCGAATGGGAAACCATATGTGTCATGAAGCTTGAAGACCTCATCACCAGGAAGAGTGCTCTTCTTATCCGCCTTGAGGGCTGTAGTTGCGAGATCGAAGATCTGAGTTCCGCTCTTCAGCGTTTGTAAGAATGACTCTTCTTCAGAGGTCGCAACAACAAGAATTCGCTTTGTATCTGTAACGAGCTCTGGATACTGCGGACCCATCGCACCAATCGCAGCTTGGGTGAGCTCAGCCATAATTGCATCGTTAGTGCCGAGCAGACGCATATTGCGAATCGTGCGTCGCATCATTCGACGCAAGACATATCCACGGCCTTCATTACCAGGAGTAACACCATCACCAATAAGCATCGCTGCGGTGCGAGCATGATCTGCAATCACGCGTAGAGATACATCTGTCTTCTCAGAGGAACCATACTTAACGCCAGAGAGATCCATAGCCTTAGAGAGAATCTGCATTGTTGTATCGATCTCGTAGATATTCTCAACACCTTGCAGTAAAGCTGCAGCACGTTCAAGACCGAGACCTGTATCAATGCTCTTCGCTGGAAGTTCGCCGAGAATCGGATAACCATCTTTACCGCCACCGGCACCACGCTCGTTCTGCATGAAGACGAGGTTCCAAATTTCTAGGTAGCGATTCTCATCGGCGATTGGTCCACCATCTTGACCGTAAGCAGGGCCACGATCAAAGTAGATCTCCGAGCAAGGACCACATGGTCCTGGTACACCCATCGACCAGAAGTTATCTGCCATATCGCGACGCTGAATTCGTTCGCGCGGGATACCAATCTTCTTATGCCAAATCTCTTCTGCCTCATCATCGTCGAGATAGACGGTTACCCAGAGCTTCTCCTCTGGAAAACCATAACCACCATCAGAGATCGGCTTCGTCAGAAGTTCCCAGGCTAAAGTGATAGCACCCTCTTTGAAGTAATCGCCGAAGGAGAAATTTCCACACATCTGAAAGAAAGAGGCATGGCGAGTGGTCTTACCCACTTCATCGATATCGAGAGTGCGCACACACTTCTGAACAGATGTTGCGCGATCATAAGGTGGTTTAACTTCACCAAGGAAATATGGCTTAAAGGGAACCATGCCAGCGTTGACGAGAAGAAGGTTGGGATCATCTGCAATCAGTGAGGCAGACGGTACGACTGTGTGGTTGAGACCTAGTGAGTTCTCAGATTCGAAGAAACGTAACCAGCGGGAGCGAATTTCAGCAGATTGCACGGTGAGAATTACTCAGCTTTCTTTTTAGTTTTACGTCCCTTGTTGATCTGAGCTGCACTCAGAAGCGCACCAGCCACTTTGACTGCAGGACCATTCTTCTCCATAAAGCCTGTAGTTGCGTCAGTGACCTTGGTGGTTACTTCTTCTACATTCTTAGTAATGCGAGCGAAACTTTCGAGCGGGCTATTGATCAACTCGAGCGTGCGAGTTGACTCCTCAAGCAGTGGTGAGGTGTCTTCAGTTAGTACCTTAATACTTGTGGAAGCTTCATCGACGAGCTTGCCTACGCGCACGACAACGTATGCGATAGCTACCGCGATAATCAATAGAGACACTGATGCGATGATTGTTGCTATTCCACCTGGACCCATGTTGGTAAGCCTACCGTTTCTACTTACTTAACTGGGTCAGAAGTGCTGGCACTTTGACCCAATTTAGCCTGGTCAGAAGTGCTGGCACTTTGACCCGAATTCGTAGGGCTCTTCTCGGGCACCCAATCGATTCCAGCTTCTTTTCGCTGCGCTGGGGTGATTGGTGTTGGCGCGCCAGTGAGTGGGTCTCCACCGCTAGCTGTCTTAGGGAATGCAATTACCTCACGAATTGAATCGGAGTTGGTGAGGAGAGCGCAGACGCGATCGAGACCGAGAGCGATACCGCCGTGAGGAGGTGGGCCATAGTTGAATGCTTCGAGGAGGAAGCCGAACTTGCTCTGTGCCTCATCATCGGTAAGACCAATAACCGAGAAGACATCCTTCTGAATATTGCGATCATGGATACGGATAGATCCGCCACCGAGCTCGGTACCGTTGAGAACGATGTCATAGGCATATGCGAGGGCAGTTGCTGGATCGCTCTTGAATGTTCCCGCAAACTCCGGCTTTGGACCTGTGAATGGATGGTGGACTGCAGTCCAACCTCCATTATCTGTTGGTTCAAACATTGGTGCATCAACGACCCAGAGGAATTCCCATTGACCATCTGCAATGAGACCACAACGCTTGCCGATTTCAAGACGCGCTGCACCGAGAAGTTGCTGTGAAGAGGCGCGATCTCCGGCGGCGAAGAAGATTGCATCTCCAGCCTTTGCACCGACAAGGGCTGCGATTCCGCTTGCTTCGCTCTCAGATATATTCTTTGAGACCGGTCCGCCAAGAGTTCCATCTTCATTGACGAGAATGTATGCAATGCCCTTTGCACCGCGGGCTTTCGCCCAATCCTGCCATGCGTCGAGTTCACGACGAGGAGTCGATGCTCCCCCTGGCATAACAACAGCGCCGACATATGGAGCTTGGAAAACGCGGAATGGAGTCTCTCTAAAGTAATCGGTCACTTCTACAAGTTCGTAACCGAAGCGAAGATCCGGCTTATCTGATCCGTATCTATCCATCGCATCTGCATATGTCATATGGCGAATTGGTGTCGGGATGTCATATCCCACGGACTCTTTCCAAATCTTTACCAAGATCTGTTCGGCGACAGCCAAGATATCTGCCTGATCGATAAATGACATCTCGATATCAAGTTGAGTAAATTCGGGCTGACGATCAGCACGGAAATCTTCATCGCGGAAGCAACGCGCAATCTGGTAGTAACGCTCCATTCCAGCAACCATCAACAACTGCTTAAAGAGCTGTGGTGATTGAGGAAGTGCGTACCAGCTGCCTGGTTGAAGGCGAACCGGCACGAGGAAGTCGCGCGCACCTTCTGGAGTCGAACGAGTGAGGTATGGAGTTTCGATCTCATGGAAATCTAGTTCTTCCATCACGCGACGAATCGCTGAAGTTACACGCGAGCGAAGGCGAAGGTTTGCCGCTGGACGTTCACGGCGAAGGTC
>JBDLWK010000009.1:0-18525 GCA_039804335.1 Actinomycetota bacterium | reverse complement strand
GGCTCCGACTTCGAGGAGAACTGAGAGCACGTCATCATGTGAGTCGCGATCATGGATGACGAGCGCCTTATTGGTCTTCTTAGCTAATTCGATATGCCATTTAAAGGATTCTTGCTGCGCAAGATCGGCTGCTAAATCTTTAACAACTGGCGCCTCATTTGGATGTAGCGCTACTGCAGCGAGAACGCGACCAGGATAGAGATCTGCCAGAGCTGCGCACCACTGTGACTGTTCTGCTGAATAACCCACCTGCACAATGCGATCTACGCCAACAGACTTTGCTTCATCTAGAACTCTGCGGACAGAATCAGAATCAGGTGCATCGTTGGTAACGATTTCTAGATGTGCATGGGCATCTGCAACTGCAGCCGGAAGCGGTTCTGGAAGTGGTGCAAATTCACGATCAATATCGCGATTGTGGCGATCAGCCATAAAGAATTATTCCTTCACCTCAAGGCGTGGGAATAAGACCGGAGTCTTTGTCACTGTCGCACCTGGTGGCAACTGGCCCCAATGTGAAACCCCATCAATCTCTTGTGTACCAATCTCGCCCAGGGTTGCCTTGGCACCGAGAGATTCCCAGAGGATCTCGGTAGTTGCCGGCATAATCGGATGAAGTAGAACTGCTAGCGCGCGAAGCGATTCGGCGGTGTTGTAGAGAACATCCTCTAGTGTCTTTTGATTAGCCGGATCCTTGGCGAGAATCCATGGCTCCTGAATGGTCACATAGCCATTTACCTGCTTGCAGAAATCCATGATTGCAGTAATGCCACCTTGGAAATCAAGTGCCTGCATTGCTGCATCTGCAGCTGCCACAGTCTTCTTCAAAGAGGCAGATAAATCAGCATCTTCAGCGACTGCTGGAAGGATTCCACCGCAGTACTTTTCAACCATTGCAGCAAGACGTGAAGCAAGGTTTCCAAAGTCATTTGCGAGTTCAGATGTATAACGAGCGCTCATATCTTCCCAAGAGAAGGAGCCATCACTACCGAATGGAATAGCGCGCAAGAAGTAATAACGGAATGCATCTACGCCAAAGTGATCGGTGATATCCGCTGGCGCAATACCGGTGAGCTTCGACTTAGACATCTTCTCGCCACCAACAAGCAACCAGCCGTGAGCAAAGACCTTCTTAGGGACTTGCAGGCCCGCCGCCATCAACATTGCTGGCCAGATAACCGCATGGAATCGCAAGATATCTTTTCCAACGAGGTGAACGTCGGCTGGCCAAGTTTCTGCAAACTTCTTTCCACCCTCAGATGAAGGTTCATCTGTTAGGCCGACCGCTGTTGCATAGTTGAGCAAAGCATCGAACCAGACGTATACAACTTGATCGGTATCCCAAGGAACAGGAACACCCCAATCGAATGTTGATCGTGAAATTGAGAGGTCGCGTACGCCGCTCTCTAAAAATGAGACCACTTCATTTCGAGCTGACTCTGGTTGGCATGCATCAGGATTGTCCTTGTAATGATCCAAGAGAGGTTGCGTAAATTCAGAGAGCTTAAAGAACCAGTTTGTCTCTTTCACATTCTCAACTGGCTTGCTATGGATTGGACAGAGATTTCCCTCAAGGAGATCGCCAGGCAATTTAAATTCTTCGCAGCCAACGCAGTAAGGTCCTTCGAAATCGCCTTGATAGATATAGCCCTTATCTTTCAGCGAAGTTAGAAACTTCTGGACTCGCTCCATGTGGCGTGGTTCAGTCGTACGAATGAAATCATCGTTAGCAATATTGAGCGCCTGCCAATTTGGCTTCCAAGCTTCTTCGACTAATTTATCGGCCCATGCCTGTGGCGCGACGCCGTTTGCTTCAGCGGTGCGCATGACCTTCTGTCCGTGCTCATCTGTGCCGGTAAGGAACCAGACCGCTTCACCGCGCTGGCGGTGCCAACGAGTCAGTACATCGCCTGCCACCGTTGTGTAGGCATGGCCGATGTGAGGCGCATCGTTGACGTAGTAGATCGGAGTCGTCAGATAGAAAGACTTCATTGGCCAATCTTAATTGGCTTCTAGATTATTTTTTACCTTAGCTTGAGCCTCTACTACCGCGGCATAGACGAGCTTCTTCGGTAAATCGAGCTCTTTCGCCACGGTAGAGATAGCCTCTTTGCGATCCATGCCCGCACCCTCATATTCGCGGACCTTCGCCACCATCTCATTATTGGTCAACACTTGAGTTCCCACTTCGACGCCAGCGAATACGAGCGTGATCTCTCCGAGGACTTCATGGCTATCTGCCCAAGAAACAAGTTGATCGAGCGTTCCACGAATTGTCTCTTCATAGGTCTTTGTCATCTCACGGCAGATTGCTCCGTGACGACTCCCGCCAAGAATTGAAGCGGCATCTCTCAGTGATTCAAGTAAACGATGAGGTGCCTCGAAGACCACCATGGTGCGCTCTTCAAAACGTAAAGATTCATAGAACGAGATTCGTGCACCAGATGTACGTGGAGCAAATCCTTCGAAGGTAAATCGATCGGTAGGAAGTCCACTGAGAGCAATTGCCATCGTAGGGGCGCTAGGTCCTGGAATTACATGGACCTCAATATTTTCTGCGATTGCATCTCGCATCAACCTAAAGCCAGGATCGCTGATTGTTGGCATTCCCGCATCAGAGACAACTACGACGCTCTTTCCATCGCGAAGTGCTATCAACAATTCTTGGGTTCGATCTGTCTCGTTGCCTTCAAAGAAGGAGAGAACCTTTGCGGTAAATGTAGCGTTGATATCGGAGGCTAGGCGATGAAAGCGCCTCGAATCTTCTGCAGCGATGATTTCAGCGTTCTCTATCGCCGCCTTTAAGCGTGGACTGGCATCGAGCGGATTTCCTAGAGGAGTCGCTGCAAGGGTGAGTGCCATGTGAGTATCTTCCCATATTCTTAACTCATGATTGCAGCTATCGCCCCGATATTGATCGCTCTATCTTCATTCATCTTAAGGCTTTTCAATCTCGCATCAATAAAGACTCCAATTTTTGATGAGGTCTATTACGTTGATGGAGCACGTGACTATTTAAAGTACGGCGTTGAAGTCACCGGCGTTGATTCAGAATTTATTGTTCACCCTCCTGTCGGTAAATGGATGATTGCACTTGGAATCAAAATCTTTGGCGATAACCCACTTGGCTGGAGATTCATTACTGCCCTAGTTGGCTCTCTCATGATTCTCATCATTGCACTCATCGCCCATCGCCTCTTCTATTCACCCATTCTCACCGCCCTCGCTGCAGGGCTGATGGCTATTGATGGACTAGCTCTTGTGCACTCTCGCACCGCGTTGCTTGATAACTTCCTTGCCTTCTTTATCCTCTGCGCTACCTACTTCTTTGTTATTCGCAGATATTGGTGGTCTGGTCTCTTCTTAGGTTTAGCTCTAGCTACCAAGTGGAGTGCGCTCTACTTCATAGTTATCTTTGGGGCTATCGCGCTCTATCGCGCCTTTACTCATCACACAGGTCGGGACTTAATCCGACCTTCGCTCTCTCGGATTGCATCATTTGGCGCTCTTCCCATCGCTGTCTACTTCACTTCATGGTGGGGATGGTTTGCCTCTTCTCGCGGTTGGGATCGCAACTACTCCGATAATCCACTGACATCCTTTATTTATTATCACCAAGAGATGTTGAACTTTCACACCGGTTTATCTGAGAAGCATCCATATCAAGCAAATCCTTGGTCATGGATGGTGATGGGACGTCCAACAAGTTTCTTCTACGAGACTCCAACAAGTTGCGGCGCAGATGCTTGTTCACAAGAAGTCCTAGCCCTCGGCACGCCACTCTTGTGGTGGGCGGGAACAATTGCAGTTGCCGTCGTGATTGGTTTCTGGATTCGTGCATTGTTGCATCGCAATATTGATCCTGCTCAAACAATTATTGTCGCTGGAATATCAGCTGGATATCTGCCGTGGTTCTTCTTCCAACAACGTACTGTCTTTAACTTCTATGCGATTGTCTTTGAACCATTCCTTATTCTCGCCCTGGTTTACTGCGCCCGCTTATTCTTGACATCTCAACGAAGAAACAGCGATCGCGCCTATCACTTCAGCCAATTCGTGCTTCTCTCATTATTTGCACTTGTGGCAGCGAACTTCTTCTACTTCTTGCCGCTTTATATGGGCGATGTCATTACCTATCAGGCATGGCAAGCCCGGATGTGGTTTCCTAGCTGGATCTAATTACTGATTTGCAGCGCGGTTAATGCGCAGGCGCTCAACCGCCTCGTCAGCCAATTGCTGGTCAAAGATTTCATCGCGCGAAGGTGCTGCTGCCTCAAGTGCTGCGCGTTCGAGCGCCTCTTGCTCATCGCTCCACTTGCCTGGCTCGGTTAAGTCGATGACGCGCTTAGGCTGAATCGCCTTAGCCGCAGTGACATAGGTAGGCAGCGGAACTTCGTTTGGTTGCCACTCTGCACGTGCAGCCGCAGTTCCCTTAGGTAAAACTGTAACGCCGGTGAGTTCGCGTTCAGCAAATGGAATCCAATGTTCAGTCGATGCCTTAGGAGCAATGACATCTTGCAAGTTTGTATGCGAGACGCCCTCTGTACGGCGGTGGATCTGATCCATACGGCGATGCTGGATTGCATCAGCATTTGCCTGACGACGAACGCTTGCGATGTAGATAATCAATCCAGTTATTGGAAGAAGAATTGAGGCGGCTGCGAGAGTGCTCATGAGGACTCCTGTTAACGTCAAAATAAAGGTAAGAGTGATAATTGAAAAGACAATTCGTCGGCGTAATAGTTGTTGCGCTACACGAGCTACTCGATCAACATCTGTGTAGATGACGCCAGATCCGATTCTTGCTCCAGGAGTTATTCCGGCAACTGCGCGAAGAGCGCTCTTGTAACTTTCAACATGCTTGCCTGAGAATTCATTTTTATTATGTATCCAGCGAGGCAGAAAATAGGCAACCCACATGCCCACAATTGCTAGATAGATAATTCCCGACGCCATGATGAGCCAAGATTAGTTGGATGAGCGTAAAACCTCTGGGATTTCCGACCGATTTATTTCACTAAATCATTTACTTTTACAAATGATTTATGGTCACGCCATGCCCCTGCAATATGGAGAAATTCAGGCCGATCACTTTCAAATGTATAGCCAGCCTTCTCGGCAACCCTGATTGAAGCTGCATTTTCTGGGCGGATATTGATTTCAATGCGGTGGAGGGCAAGGCCCTCAAAAGCAAAGCGGGTCAAGGTATTTACCGCATCGGTTGTGAAGCCCCGCCCCGCATAATTCTTATCAATCCAATACCCGATATGGGCTCCTCGGAGCGCTCCATAAATGACTCCACCCATTGTGATCTGACCTACCAGGTTCTTACCGTGCCAGACCATAAAGGAATATGAGCGCCCTGCTCGAGCTTCGCTGTTCAGTACGCGAACCATCGAATAGAAAGATGGGCGCTTGCTAATGAATTCGCTTGCCGGTGCCCCGCCTGGAGCTTGAGGAAGTGTCGCCTCCCATGGCGCAAGCCAGTCGCGATTTTCGGCACGTACCTGGTTCCACTGCCTGCGATCTGAGAATCGTGGTGCTCGAAGTTCAATCTGCTCACCGCGCAGAGTAATTGGCCACATAGGTAAGAGTTAGATGTAACGTCGTTCGAGAACGACAACTGTGACTTCGGCGCCTGCTGCTACATCGCCTTCGCTCTCAGAGACCGCAATGAGAGCGTTAGCATCAGATAAAGTCGCCTGCTCATCTTGAGAGCCAAGAGGTGCAACTGATTTCCCATCCTCGCTGAGCAAACCACGAATATAAGATCGAACTCCCTCGGTGGATGAGAGGCCTTTCTCTAGGCGCGCCTTAACCGATGGACGATGGATGGTCGCCGCGCCAAGCATGGTGCGAATCATGGGGCGGACCAGAAGTTCGAAAGAGATATAGGCGGCAATCGGATCGCCCGGCAAGGTCACGACCGGCACCTTGTCGGGGCCAATTGTTCCGAAGTTATGGCGGCCGATGGAATCAATACCGACCTCTACGGCTGTCACATCTCCGAGTTGTTGCAAAGTGCGGGTAATCAAATCGAATGAGTCATCATGACGTTCACCCGAAATGATGATCAGATCAGCGCGGACCAATTGATCTTCGATTGCATTCTTTAACTGGTCTTCATTCTCAGGAATCGAGTGGACGCGATAGGCAACTGCACCGGTCTCGCGAACGGCAGTTGTTAGCAACCATGAATTTGTTTCGTACTCTTCGCCATCTTTAAGGCTGTTACCTGGCTCGACAAGATCTGGGCCAGCGGAAATTACAACTACGCGAGGGTGTGGACGTGTAGGAAGGTGATCGAGCCCGATTGATGCTGCGAGACCGATTTGAGTAGAGCGGATGCGGCTGCCAGATTTCATGACAAGGCGCTCACCGGCATAAACATCTTCAGCCAAAGTCGCGCCATGCGCATCAAGGAGTGGCATATCAAATGGTTCGAGCGGGGTGCAGAGATTTAATAGCGAGGTAAGTACCTCATCAACGCGCACACGATCGGACATAGACAGTAACCTTACTTGTTGAAGGCTAATTTCTAGGGGATTTCAATGGCTACTAATCGCGCGGATCTGAAGGCTAATTTGCGCCGTCGACTGCGCGCACAACGTGAAGAACGTTATGTAGAACACAATCTCTTACATCTATTAGATTTTCCAGAGATTTCAAAAGCATCGACGATTGCTTCTTACTACTCATACGGCACTGAACCTGATACTCGAGAATTGAATCTAAGAATCATTTCTGAGGGAAAAACACTTCTTCTGCCTCGAGTTAATGGTGACGATATCGAGTGGGTGCAGTGGGATGGAAGATCAGAGAGCTTGCGGGAAAATGGGAAGTTCCACGAACCTGTCGGTGAAAGCTTTGCTGATATTGATCTCATCGATGTAATCCTTGTTCCCGCACTGGCTATCGATCCCGATGGATATCGCTTGGGACAGGGCGGCGGGTTCTACGATCGCGCCCTTCCGCGCCTTCGCGGCTGGAAACATGGCGTCGTCTACAACTACGAACGGATGGAGCATGACCTTCCACGCGAGCCGTGGGATGTAGCGATGGATAGCTGGTAACTGCCCTTAAGTAAGTGTTCGACCGCGATCGAGTGGGGCCGGCCAATCAATCTTCACGCCGAGTTTCTCTGAGGCAGAGAGCGCCCACCGAGGATTACGCAACATCGCACGTGCGAGAAAGACTGCATCCGCTTCGCCAGTTTCAATAATGTATTGAGCCTGCTCTGGCTCGGTGATGAGACCGACTGCTGAAGTTGGAATTCCTGCCTCATTGCGAATAGCTGCTGCAAATGGAACTTGGAAACCCGGAGTCGCCTTGATTGGCGCGTTATGGAGATTTCCTCCCGTCGAGACGTCGATGAGGTCAACACCAATTACCTTAAGAATCTTTGAAAGTTCTATCGAATCGATGATATTCCAACCTTCATCGACCCAATCGGTTGCAGAGATTCTGACAAGAAGTGGAGTGCCCTCAGGAATAACTTCTCGGATTGCCTGTGCAACCTCCACTAGCAATCTTGTTCTGCCTTCAAAGTCGCCACCATATTCATCGGTACGAGTATTTGCTAGCGGTGAGTAAAACTGGTGTAGTAAATAACCATGGGCAGCATGAATCTCGATGACATCGAAACCAACTTCAACTGCGCGAAGAGCTGCCGCTGCAAAGTCACGAACGAGAAGTTTGATCTCTAGATTTGTGAGTTCACGTGGTTCTGGATAACCATGGAAGGCGATTGGAGATGGTGAAACTGCTTGCCAGCCGCCTTCACTTTCACTCGCCATAAGATGGTCTGAACCCGGGCGCATCGTCGATGCCTTACGACCAGCATGAGCTAATTGAATTCCCATCTTTACGCCATACTGATGAGCGAAATCAATCATCGGTCTAAATGCTTCGGCATGTTCTGCATCTTCAATAGATGGGCATCCGATTGAGATACGACCTTCTGGAACAACACCCGTAGCCTCGACCATGATCATTCCAGCGCCACCGGTAGCAAAAGAGCCCAAGTGAACTTGATGCCACTCGCCGACAAAGCCATCAGTTGCTGAGTATTGGCACATTGGAGAGACCCAGACTCGATTCTTAAATGTAACCGAGCGAAGTGTCAGTGGATCAAAGAGTGTGTTCATGGCAGGTTACGTGCGATGACGATGCGCTGAATCTGATTTGTGCCCTCGTAAATCTGGGTGAGCTTTGAATCACGCATCATGCGCTCGACTGGATAGTCGCTGACATATCCATATCCACCGAGAATCTGCACAGCGTCAGTAGTTACCTTCATCGCCACATCGGTAGCAAGGGTCTTGCAGGCTGCTGAGAAGAACTTGAGGTCAGCATCATTTCGTTCTGACTTTGCCGCTGCAGCATAAGTTAATTGGCGAGCAGATTCGATTGCAATTGCCATATCTGCCAACATGAATTGGATTCCTTGGAAATCAAAGATCTCTTTTCCAAATTGCTTGCGCTCATGTGAATACTTCTTCGCTGCATCAAAGGCGCCTTGTGCAAGTCCGAGAGCTTGTGCAGCAATAGTGATACGTGTGTGATCCAAGGTATCCATCGCAAGAGCAAAGCCCTTACCAATTTCAGAGATACGTCGGTCATCACCAATAGTTACATTGTCGAAGTAGACCTCGCGAGTTGGAGAACCTCGGAAACCCATCTTCTTCTCAGGGGCACCGAAGGAAATACCCGGATCGCTCTTTTCTACAACGAATGCGGTGATTCCCTTTGAGCCAAGAGATGGATCAGTTTGTGCGATGACGGTGTAGAACTCGGAGACACCAGCATTTGAAATCCACTTCTTGCTGCCATTGATAACCCAGTTATCTCCGACGCGCTCTGCCTTTGTCTTAAGCGCTGCGGCATCTGAACCTGCTTCAGATTCCGAGAGGCAGTAAGAGAAACCTTTTCCTTTTGCAAGTTGTGGGAGCCACTTATTCTTCTGCTCTGCGCTTCCACCAAGAATGAGTGGGAAGGATCCGAGTTTATTTACTGCAGGGATGAGAGATGCAGATCCGCAGACGCGTGCAATCTCTTCGATAATAATCACGACAGCGAGAGCATCTGCTCCATCGCCACCATTTTCAGTTGGGACGTGCGCTGCAAAGAGGCTGCTTTTAAGAAGTGCATCGTGCGCCTCTTGTGGATAGCGATGATCCTCATCGACAGCATGAGCAAATGGTGCGATCTCTTTCTCAGCTAGTGCTCGAACTGAGTCACGGAGATCGTTGTACTCCTGCGGTAGAACATAAACATCTTTGAGCGTCATTTCTTCTCCTCGTTGAGATCGCGCTGTTGAAGTGTATTCAAGTACGCGTTGTACTGCGCAAGTTCATCGGGCTCACCCATCGCTGCCAAGCGTGCCTCGTTGCGATCTATCCGGACCGCCTCACGCTTATCCTCACGATTCCAAAGGATAAAGGTCGCAATTAGAGCGAGAATAATCGGGACCTCTCCCATCGCCCAGCCGACGCTTCCACCTGAATTCTGATCACCCAACAGGTCTGAAACCCATGGAGTTCTCAAAGAACTGTAATAGCCCCCATCAATCAGAGTAGTTGTCGACATGAGTGCGATTGAGAAGAATGCATGGAGGCTCATCGCACCAAAAAGAATGACGATACGAATGATGTGCGGATATTTACGAGGGCTTGGATCGATTCCAATGATGACGTTGAAGAATAAGAAGCCGACGAGAATAAAGTGAATATTCATCAAGATATGGCCGGCATGATTTTGCATCAGAAAGCCGAATAGATCGGTGAAATAGAGAACAAAGAGTGAGCCATCGAAGAGCGCTAGCGCTGTAATGGGGTTGGTGAGTATCACTGAATACTTAGAGTGTAGAAGAGTAAGTGCGAAGGCTCTTACTCCGCGCTCTTTACCATCTCGACTCTGTGGCAAAGTTCTTAGCGCAAGTGTGATTGGAGCACCAAGTACTAAACCAATTGGCGCAATCATGCCCAGCACCATATGGGCGATCATGTGATATTCGAAGGAGAAAACTGCGTAGACGCCTAGCCCACCTGATGTAGCGAAATCGATGAGCGCGATTGCGATAGCGAATGCGATGGTACGACCGATTGGCCATGAATCCCCGCGAGCTTTAAGAATTGCAACGCCTTTGATGTAGAGCGCAACAGCGGTAATCAAGAGAGCAATCATCAGCGCATCTGGGTTATATAGCTTCAGAACATTCATCAATGAAGGGGCAGGCGGTGTCTTCTGTCCCACTAATAATTCAGCAGCGGTAAGAGTTGTGACATCACCGATCGGAGGTTGAATCTGAGATAGCCAACTTCCCATAAAGACCACAGATGCCATCACCATTGCTTCTACGCCGATGAGGCGAAGTAATTCTTGGAGGCGGAGCTGATCCTTTGATTCCAGCGCCTTACGGTTGGCATAACCCATTGCAAGGAGAGCGACAGTGAGTACGACCTTTGCAATCACTACATATGAATATTGAGTGCCCCAGGCAGATTTATCGTTGAGACGAGTCCAACTTGTTGCCACACCACTTATTACAACTGCAATAGCTGCCCATAGCGCTACCTGAGAGAAGCGATAAAGAGCTGAGGTGCGCTCTTCAAGTGGAATATAGAGAACGCCAAATAATCCACCAACCCAGAGAGAAAGTGCGATGACGTGCGTGACCAGGGCGCCGATTGCAAGAGCGTGCGAACCACTTGCCGCAGCATGACTTTGAAAGATTGGAGAGACGAGCGAGATCAGTGCAATCACCAAGAGGATTAATAGCGGCAACGCGCGCTTAAAGAAAGGTAGCGCAATAGCGACTAACGCGAGCCCAACTAGTTGAATAAACATCGCTTGGCCGAGATCTGTCTGTGTCAGATATGAGTTAAGAGTCGTTCCATCAAATGATTCAAGAAATGGGACATCTAAGATCTGCGAGACTTTAAATATCACAGCGAGAAATGCTGATAAGAACCAGAGTGAAGCGAGAGCAGTTGCGCTCTTCTTTATCTTAAGACCATGGGCTGTCAACGCGCCTTCATTGTTAGTAACGAAGAGCGAAGCGGCGAGCAAGGTTCCAATAGTTGCAAAGGCGAGTAGGTAGAACGCGCCCTGATTAAGAATCATCGCTCGCTATATAACTTTCGAGCGTAACGTGCGAGCGCCACTGTGACGACGAGCGCTGCAAGCAAGAGTCCGAGCACAAAGATTGTTGTTCCAGAATTATTGCCTGATGGTGTTGGTGTTGGAGTCGGTTCTGGTGCAATAGTTGCAACGACAGTTGGCTCGGCAAAGTTAAATGTAAATGAACCTGTAAGAGGAACATCGTTCTCAGCAAGAAGCGTGTAGGTAACGGTGTAAATACCAGAGCGGACAAAATTCTTAAGCCCTACGACCGCTTCGTTTCCTGCAATTGTGAGGGTTCCATCATCAACGCGAATTCCAGATGGATCTGTGACAACTACATCGTTGCCGGCATCCATGATTGGAAGCTCGGCGGTTATCGTCACTGCACTTGGAGCTGCCTCTAGCGACTGACCAGCTGAAGGGCTGGAGGAGACGAGAGTGTTCGCCGATGCGACAGGTGAGATAAATAGAGCCAAAAGAGCAACTGCTGCGCTCAGAACCTTCTTCATATATCCCCCTCGAGGCGTTGATTCGCGCCTATCGTCTCACTTCTTTAGACTGTGACACCAGTCGAAGAGCGGTAAATCACAAGAAGAAAGGTCACATCTGATGCCTACATATCAATATGCATGCAGCGCCTGCGGCCATGCCTTTGAGATCGTTCAATCCTTTAGCGATAACGCCCTTACCGAATGCCCTGAATGCAAGGGCGAGGTTAAGAAGGTCTATAGCAACGTTGGAGTCGTCTTTAAGGGCTCTGGGTTCTACAAGACTGATTCAGCACCAAAGCCTGCCTCTACCGATTGATTCAACGGCCATGGGCCATATGAATCTGCAGTCTTAACCGCCGTGGTGTGGTGGGCGGTCGCCCTTAATTTCAGCTTCGCGGCGATCTAGCTCGGCTTGATCCTCACGGGGGTCGCGCTCATCATCTGTTGTCACTGGAATGATATTGCTCATACTTACTACCTTCCTCAGCGCTAGATGAGAGACTCTTCGTTTTACAGGGATACACCTGTTCTCCTTAAACTGAAGAACTAATGGCCTTACTCCATAATAGACCCATGTTCGAAAAACTTGGCCACTTCGCAGTCCGCCGTAAGAAAATCGCAGTTATCACCTTCGTTATCTCAATCCTCGTAGCAGGTGTATTAGGCGCACAGGTCTTTAACCGCCTTGATTCAGGCGGGTACTCAATCGCCTCGAGTGATTCTTACAAGGTCTACGAATACATCAGCGAGACGCTCAACGAATCAGATCCTGCGATTGTTGTGATGGTCGATGCTGGAACCAGTGTTGACGAACCAACTGTTGCAGCTCGCGCTCTTGCGCTAGAGAAGAAGATGAGCGGCGAAGAAGGAGTATCGAAGACGCTCTCGTATTGGTCTTCCGGTGGAGCGCCATCGCTTAAGTCAAGTGATGGAAATGCCGCCTACATTCTTATCTACGGCGATGGAGAAGCATTTAGTCCCAAGAGCCAAGAACTTGGAAAAGTTTTTCAGGAGAGCTACGACGGAAAAGTTGATGGCTTTGATCTCTACGCCGGCGGTTTCGGCGTCATCGGAAATGCTATTACTGAGAAAATTAGTAAGGATTTAAAGCTCTCTGAATCAATTTCTATTCCGCTGACCTTTATCTTGCTCGCCTTTGTCTTTGGTGCACTCGCAGCATCTGCAATGCCGCTGATTGTGGGCGTGGCCGCAATTCTCGGCGCATTCTTTATTCTCTATCTTCTTACCCTCTTCACCGATGTCAGCGTCTATGCCCTCAACCTCGTAACAGGTATGGGGCTGGGACTTGGAATCGATTACGCCTTGCTGATGGTCAATCGTTTCCGTGAGGAACTACATCATGGAAAGAGCGTCGAGGAATCCATCGTCACGATGATGGCAACGGCAGGAAAGACTGTCTTCTACTCAGGCCTGACCGTACTTGTCACGCTGATGTCACTGATCTTCTTCCCGCTTCCATTCCTTAAGTCATTTGGTTATGCCGGAGTCTCAGTTGTTGCACTTGCTGTTGTGGGCGCCCTCTGTGGACTTCCACCAATTCTTGCTCTCGTGGGTACGAAGATTGATAAAGGTGTTATTCGTCGAAGTGCGATTACTCCCAAGGAGGAGGGACGCTGGGCACAGACTGCACGCTTTGTGATGCGCCGCCCTGTATCAGTAACTGTTCTCTCGCTCATCATTCTTGGAGTTCTCGCTGCACCACTTGCTGGTGCAAAGTTCTCACAGACTGATTCGCGCACACTTCCTGCATCGAACCCAGCAGCGATTGCAACTGCAGTTCAGGCAGAGCGATTCCCAGGACAGACTGGTAATCCGATTGAAATCATTATTCCCGGCGGAGTCGCAAAGAGTGATGAGGTAAATACCTACCTTTCAGCTGTTGCAAAGGTTGAAGGTGTCGTTCTTGTGAACCCAGCTCGCGCCTATGGTGAAGATTTACGTGTCACGGCAATTCATTCGATGTTGCCACGATCACCAGAAGCACAGAAGTTGATCCACGATCTTCGTGATCTCACGGAACCAGCTGGCACCTTAATCGGTGGAGTCGCAGCTGATTACACCGATTCACAAGATGGAATCGCATCAACTCTTCCCTTGGCATTTGGTTGGATTGCAATCAGCGTACTGATTCTGCTCTTCCTCTTTACCGGTTCGATTATCTTGCCGATTAAGGCGATCATCCTCAATGTTCTCTCACTCGCTGCCACCATGGGCGTGCTGACCTGGGTGTTTATTGATGGCCACCTCAAGTGGCTTGTTGGTGACTTCACTGTTACTGGCGCTCTCGATACCTCGATCGTGATTCTGATTGCCGTGGTTGTATTCGGCCTATCTATGGATTATGAAGTCTTCTTGCTCTCACGTATTCGCGAAGAGCATGATGCTGGCAAATCAAATGAGGATGCTGTTGCGATTGGCCTTCAGCGCTCTGCTCGAATCATTACCGCAGCTGCTGTTTTGCTTGCAGTCGTCTTCGCATCGTTTGTTCTCAGCGGCGTCACATCGATTAAATCAATGGGATTTGGTGTTGCCCTCGCTGTAATGCTCGATGCAACGATTGTTCGTGGCCTCTTGGTACCTGCTCTGATGCGCCTCTTTGGTGAGCGCAACTGGTGGGCTCCTGCAAGTATGCAGCGATTTACCATTAAGCATTAAGTCCCTAGAATTCCCCCATGGATTTAATCGCCTCCCTGCAATGTGCTGATCAACCTGGCCTCGTTCATGCGATGACGAGCGCTGTCTTGGCTGCAGAGGGCAATATCATCGAGAATCAGCAATTTACTGATCACACTACAAATACCTTTGTGATGCGTACTCGCTTTGAATCCGCACAATCTCTTGAGCAGGCAACTGCTGTCCTGCAGGCTGGCCTTGCCCAGTTCAAGCCTTACCTCCATATTCGCCCTACCAATCAGAAGCCTCGTGCGCTAGTGCTCGTCACAAAAGAGAGCCACTGCCTTCGCGATCTGCTCTATTTACTTGAACTCAATGAGATGCCAGTTGAGATTCCACTCGTGATCTCTAACCGAGAAGATTTAAGAGGCCTCGTCGAATCCCACGGAATTCCATTTATGTATCTACCTATCGACTCGACAAATAAGGCGGCGCAAGAGAAGGTAATGCTGGCAAAGATCGCAGAATTGAATATTGATTTTGTAGTTCTTGCTCGCTACATGCAGATTCTCTCAGCCGATTTCTGCGCTGCTCTTCCTGGCAAGATTATTAATATTCACCACTCATTTCTACCTGGCTTCAAAGGTGCAAAGCCGTACCACCAGGCACATGATCGCGGCGTAAAAATTATTGGTGCAACAGCGCACTTTGTCACTGCAGATCTCGATGAAGGTCCCATCATCGAACAAGATGTGGCACATGTTGGCCATACGGCAACACCTGAGCAGCTGATCTCAATCGGACGCGATATCGAGCGACGAGTACTTTCTCGCGCGGTGCAATTATTTGCCGAAGATCGCATCTTTATTGTCGGTCATCGCACCGTGGTCTTTGCATAAGGTGGCATAAGAATGCTTGGTGGAATCAATAACGCGCTCTTCTTTCAAAGTATCGCTGGTTACTTCGTTGTTGGCCTCATTTTGATCCCTATCTTGAAGTGGGCATTTCCAACAAATAAAGCAATTAAGGCTGAGCGTGCTGAGATTAGAGCGATGCGAAAAGAGATTCGAAAGATTAAGAAGAAGTAGCTTTAAATATCTCTTGCACTCTTATTAAAAGGCCCCTTAAAGAGGGCAAAGCTTAAGAGCGCGCTTACTAACGAAGCAAAGATAACTGCCACAATCGCAAGGTCCTGAAGTGACTGCTCTTTAAAGGCCAACTTTGCAATAAAAATTGAGACGGTAAAGCCAATGCCGGCAGCGCTGCCTGTGGCTACAAGATCTAACTTGCCATTCTGTTCTGGGCTCTCCGCAAGCTTGAGCTTTGTGAAGATCTTTGTGAAGGCAAATATTCCAAGTGGCTTACCAATTACAAGAGCTACAAATATTGCGATAGCAATTGATGAGGTAGCAGCGCTCTTAATTGAATCGAGTGAGACTTCTACGCCGGTATTTGCAAGAGCGAAGATCGGGACAACTAGGAAGCTAGACCAAGGATGGAGCCTCTCTTCCAGAGCCTCCGATTGCGGAAGGGCGAAACCAAGTAAGACTCCAGCCAAAGTTGGATGGATACCAGCGCGATAGAACGAGTACCAGAGAAGGAGGGCTAAAAGCACTGTGATGAGGCGGTTACTAAAGCCCTTCTTATACGAGAGAAGAATGTAGGTAAAAGTAATCAACCCAGTAACAAGCCAACTAAGAGCCAGGTCATCGGCGTAAAAGAAAGCAATGATTGCAATCGCACCGATATCGTCAATTA
The DNA here is from genome assembly GCA_039804335.1 of Actinomycetota bacterium. GTDB lineage: Bacteria > Actinomycetota > Actinomycetes > Nanopelagicales > Nanopelagicaceae > Planktophila. The sequence goes on along the minus strand of JBDLWK010000009.1, from coordinate 2,518 downwards.
CAGCAAGTGCAAGCAAAAATGTCTTCATGGCAAAAGAGACGCGACTACCCATCAGCGCAAGTACTCCAACTGCAAGCGCAATATCGGTAGCTACTGGAATCGCCCACCCAGTCCGTGCTTCATTGCCGGCGATTGCAAGATAGATAATCGCAGGAAGGGCCATTCCACCGAGAGCCGCCACGAATGGTGCTGCAGCCTTCTTGATTGAGGAGAGATGACCTGAAATTACCTCCCGCTTAATCTCCATTCCGACAACAAAGAAGAAGAGAGACATTAATAGGTAGTTGATTACCTTTGTGACGGTTAAAGAGAGATAAAAGAGAGGAAGATCAATTGTGAAACCTTTTGAGAGGAGTGAGTTATAAAGATCAGCGGTTGGAGCATTGGCCAAAATTAATCCTAGGATTGCACCGAAGATGAGCAGTGACCCAGAAGCGGACTCCTCTTTGAGGAACTTCCTTATGGTCGATTTCGCTGACATGAAACAATCGTAGTGTCCTAGGCGGGAGTTGAACCTGCGACCTACCGCTTAGGAGGCGGTTGCTCTATCCACTGAGCTACTAGGACTTGTGACATCGAACCTGCTGATGTGCTTGGCAAAGGTTATCGGTATAGGTAGCCTTCCCTAGAATCCATTCGGGGTTCCATATCAATAACGAACGAAAGGCCATTCCCATGAGAGCGCTCATTATCGGCGCAGGCGGAGTTGGCAGTGCAATCGCAAATATCGCATCTCGTAAGCCATTTATCACTGAATTAGTGATTGCGGATTACGACCTTGCTCGCGCGCAGGCTGTCACTTCTAAGATCCAAGACCCACGATTTACATCAATGGGGGTGGATGCCGGCGATCTGGTTGCGCTTGAAGGCTTGATCCGTCAGGTCAACCCTGATGTAGTGGTCAACGCGGTAGATCCGCGTTTTGTTATGAATATCTTTAATGCGGCCAAGAACACCGGCGTGAATTACATCGATATGGCAATGTCGCTTTCGACAGCACACCCAACAGATCCATTTAATAAAGTTGGCGTGATGCTCGGCGATGAGCAATTTGCTCAACACGATGCATGGGAGAAGAGCGGTAAGTACGCACTCGTCGGCATGGGTATTGAACCTGGCATGAGTGATGTCTTTGCTCGGTATGCCCAGGATTACCTCTTTAGCGAGATCGATGCGGTCACGATTCTCGATGGCTCTAACTTGGCGGTTGAAGGATATGAATTCGCTCCATCGTTTTCTATCTGGACAACAATTGAAGAGTGTCTCAACCCACCACTGATTTGGGAGAACGGCGAATTCCATACCGCAAAGCCATTTACCGGCGGAGTCACCTTTGACTTCCCTGCAGGCATTGGTCCGGTTGAATGTGTCGATGTTGAACATGAAGAGGTTGTTCTCATTCCAAAGAAAGTCAACGCTAAGAAGGTCACCTTTAAATATGGCCTAGGTAATGACTTCATTGAGAAGCTCAAGACAATTCATGCACTTGGGCTTTCGAAGAAAGAGAAGGTTAACTACCGAGGAATGGAGATTGCTCCTCGTGATTTCCTGGCATCGTTGTTGCCTGATCCTGCAAAGATCGGTCCCCAGATGAGCGGTAAAACCTGTGCCGGCGCACACGTCGCCGGTAAGGATAAAGAGGGCAAGCCGTATGCCTGCTACATCTATAACGTTGTAGATAACGAATGGTCGATGAAGAATTATGGCGACCAGGCTGTTGTTTGGCAGACAGCAATCAACCCAGTCATTGCAATGGAGCTCATTGCAAATGGGGCCTGGAACCCTGTTGGCGTTGTCGGCCCAGAGTGGTTAGAGCCAAAGCCATTCCTTGATCTCATTGAAGATTACGGAAGCAGCTGGCATATCCGCGATGAGGATCCAGCAGGGCTTGCTCTGTGAAGAAGTGGGCGTTAATCACCGGTGCCTCAGTTGGCATCGGTGATTGCTTCGCTCGACTACTTGCTAGCGAGGGTTATAACTTAATTATCAATGCCCGCAGCAAAGATAAATTGGAAGAGCGCGCTGAATATCTACGAAAGACCTACAACGTTGAGGTCGAGGTGCTAGCTGCAGATCTCGCAACTGAGTGCGAGAAAGTTGAGAGCTTCCTCGAATCTCATGAGGTAGAAGTCCTTGTTAACAATGCAGGCTTCGGACTCAATCAATCATTCTTGGCGAGCCCAATTGATGAAGAGCAACGTGTTCTTGATGTCTTGGTGCGAGCTCCGATGCGATTGATGCATGTAGTTCTACCGCAGATGAGGAAACGTAACTCCGGTGTGATTATCAACGTCTCCTCCACTGCAGCATTTATCGCAGGTGGTCATTACAGCGCTGCTAAGTCATATCTCACAGTTATGTCAGAGTCTCTGCACACGCAGATGTTGCCGACAAATGTGAAGGTTTCCTCACTCAATCCTGGCTTTGTTCGCACCGAATTCCACCAACGCGCAGGTATGAAGATGGGTGCGATTCCTGATTTCATGTGGCTCGATGGCGATTTCCTTGTAAAGAGGGC
>JBDLWK010000008.1:0-21122 GCA_039804335.1 Actinomycetota bacterium | reverse complement strand
AATGGACGTGCAGTGACTGGAAGTTCCACATCTAGACGCTTGAGTTCTCGTGCAAAGTCATTGAGGACTTCAGGAACTGTCTGCTTCGCTAAATCATCAAGATAATAAAGTGCGTTCATCGCCTCATCGAGGGGTTCTGGGCGGTCGAGGCGAAGCTCATCGGTCTGCCATAAGAGATCAACTGTCTCTGCAAGACGTTCATCTTGAGTCACGCTCTTTGGAAGATCGAGCAAAGTTGAAATTTCAGAGAGCTTGCCGAGGATAGATCGACGAGCAGCTTCAGTGGGGTGGGCTGTAAATACTGGACGTACCTGAAGTTCTGAAACCCATTTAACAATATCTTCATGAGTAAATTCATGGCCAGATGCTGGATTCTCTTGAGCCGCAATGATTTTATCTACAGCCTGCGATAGCCACGATTTTCCATCACGTCGAGCTTCAGCCAATATGCGAGAACGGTGGACTTGTTCTGCCACATTTGCCAAGTGGAAGTAGGTGCTAAATGCTCGAACTAAATCAACTGCTTGATCGTCAGTAATATTTTCAAGGAGAGCGTCCTCGCCATTATCGCGAACTGCTTTGCGAACCGCTTCAACAAGTTCGAGAAGTTCTGTACCTTCTTGGCGCACGAGTGATTGACCTAAGAGATCACCGAGACGTCGGACATCACTGCGCAGCAGCGCATCATCAATGGCGATGATGGAAGAAGTAATCTGTCCTTGGCTCACGGCGTAATTCTCGCACCCTCAGCCACTGGCGTGAGACGTTTCATCTCAATATTCGATAATCACCAAGGTGAGTTAATATTGCGCTCTACCAGCCCCCCTTCTCTCTGAAGTGGGGCATAGGCGCGTTGGAAAGGAGTTGGTGGAGATGTTCGGATTATTAGCAGATCTCGCCAACGATCAAGAGCTCTGCAACGCCCTCACCTCTCATCAGCGGATCATCGCCCCCGCAGCCAGTAACCCATTCCTGATTGCTCTGCGCGCAAGTACAGAACCAATTCTTGTTGTCACAAGCTCGAGCCGTGGTGCAGAAGACCTCGCGGAAGATCTACGAAATCTCCACCCCACCGTTCTTGAATTTCCCGCTTGGGAGACTCTTCCTCACGAGCGATTGAGCCCTCGCAGCGATACTGTGGCAAAGCGAATTCAAACCCTTGCCGCCCTGGCAGCGCTGCCGGCAGATTCAAACCCCATTGTTGTTGCACCTATCCGTGCCGTGATTCATCGATTCATCGCAGCTCTTGCTGAAGATCCATTGATCACAATTGAACTGGGCCAGGAACTCTCTCTTACCGAATTGATCCGCCACTTCACCGCTCTCTCATATTCTCGAACCGACTTGGTTGAGAAGCGTGGCGAATTTGCCGTACGAGGCGGAATCGTTGATGTGTTCCTTCCACTCTCTGATTATCCAGTTCGCATTGATTTCTTCGGCGATGAGATTGAAGAGCTACGTTACTTTGATATCGCAGATCAGCGCACAACCAAGCCTGTCACAGGTAAGTTAACGATCATTCCATGCCGCGAACTTCTGATCACTGATGCAATTAAAGAACGCGCCGCTGAGATAAAGTACCGCTTTCCATCTGCACTCGAGGTATTTGAAAAGATCTCACAGGGCATCAGCGTCGATGGAATGGAATCACTTATTCCATTCTTAGTTGATACGCAGATGACAATCTTTGATCGAATAAGTCCGCGCAGCGCAGTAATTTTTATTGAAGAAGAGCGGACCAAATCTCGCACCGCAGATTTAATTGAGACAAATGAAGAATTTCTACAAGCATCTTGGTCGAATGCATCTATGGGCGGTGCGGCACCGATGCCGGTAGATAAAGTTACCTACCTTGATTGGGATGGGTTATTCGGTGAGATCAATCGCCTCTCGCTCTCTCACTTTGCCATCAATAGCTTTGGAAGCGATCTCGATGAGAGTGCATACTTCACAGACTTCGCCCCGATTGAACCAATGCGCGGCAATGTCGATCGATTAATTCAGCTACTAGGCGATGGTCTTAATCAGCACCAGAGCGTGCTCTTCGCCGCCACCGGTCACGGTATGGCCGAGCGTTACGCCGGGATATTTCGAGATGCTGATTTGCCCGTGCAATTAAGTGCCGCACTCGCTGCGCGGCCTACAAAGGGCGCCATTCATGTATTTCAATCAACCCTCGCTCATGGATTCACCAGCGAAGATTCTGAACTCCTCTTCATCACTGAACGCGATTTATCTGGCAGCAAAGTCACGAACTTAAAGTGGGAGATTTCGTTGTTCATGAGCAACATGGAATTGGCCGCTATCTTGAGTTAGTACAACGCACCGTCGGCGGAATCACTCGTGAGTACTTAGTTATTGAATATGCACCAGCAAAGCGCGGACAGCCGGGAGATCGCATCTTCGTACCAACAGACACGCTAGAGCAGGTCAGCAAATATGTTGGCGGTGAGGCGCCGGCTGTTCACCGGATCGGAAGCGGTGAGTGGCAGAAGGCTAAAGGTCGCGCCCGAAAAGCTGTCCGCCAGATTGCCGGAGAACTTATTCGTCTCTATGCGGCGCGAACAAGTGCGCCTGGATATGCATTCTCTCCCGATACTCCATGGCAGCGCGAACTTGAAGATGCCTTTAGTTATATTGAAACACCCGATCAGCTCTCGACTATTGAAGATGTAAAGCGAGATATGGAACGCCCATATCCGATGGATCGAATTATCTGTGGCGATGTTGGTTATGGAAAGACTGAGATTGCAATCCGCGCCGCATTCAAAGCTGTTCAGGATGGCAAGCAAGTAGCCGTCTTGGTTCCCACAACGCTATTGGTGCAGCAGCATTCAAAGACCTTCGCCGAGCGCTATGCCGGCTTTCCGCTGAAGGTCGCTGGTATTTCTCGTTTTAACACGGCAAAAGAGAGTAAAGAAATCTTGAAAGAACTCGAGGCCGGCTCACTCGATGTCATCGTTGGAACACACCGCCTCTTATCTAGCGATGTGATCTTCAAAGATCTTGGCCTTGTCATTGTTGATGAGGAGCAGCGCTTTGGCGTTGAGCAGAAAGAGTCGCTGAAGAAGATGCGCACGACAGTCGATGTCCTTGCCATGTCTGCAACCCCTATTCCACGCACACTTGAGATGGCTGTGACCGGTATCCGTGAAATGTCGACCATCACGACCCCGCCAGAAGAGCGCCATCCAATTTTGACTTACGTAGGACCTTCTGATGAATCACAGATCAAGGCAGCAATTCACCGCGAGCTGCTTCGAGATGGTCAGGTCTTCTATGTGCACAATCGGGTCGATTCAATTGATCGCTGCGCCTCACATATCCAAGAGTTGATTCCTGAAGCTCGAGTACGTGTGGCGCATGGCCAGATGAGCGAGGGTCAGCTAGAAGATGTGATTCTAGGTTTCTGGAATCGCGACTTCGATGTACTTGTCTGCACAACAATCGTTGAGAGCGGCCTAGATATTCCAAATGCGAATACTCTGATTGTTGAACATGCAGAGAACTTCGGACTCTCTCAGCTCCATCAAATTAGAGGTCGAGTAGGACGAGGCCGTGAACGCGGTTATGCATACTTCCTCTACCCGGCAGACAAGCCGCTGAGTGAGGTCTCACTTGATCGCTTAAAGACGATTGCAACGAATACAGATCTTGGCGCCGGTATGCGTGTAGCGCTGAAAGATTTAGAGATTCGCGGTGCCGGAAATCTATTAGGTGGAGAGCAATCCGGACACATTGCAGATGTGGGATTTGATCTTTACATGCGAATGGTGGGAGAAGCGGTACAAGATTACAAATCTGGAATCATTGAAGGCGAAGAGATTAGCCACGAATGCAAAGTTGAATTGCCTCTCAATGCACACCTCTCTGAACAGTATGTTCCAGGAGAGAGATTGCGCCTAGACCTCTATCGCCGCCTGGCAGATGTTCGCAGTAGCGAAGATGTTCAATCAATCCGTGAGGAGATGGTGGATCGTTTCGGAGAGCTTCCCGAGGAGGCGAACTTACTTCTCGATGTCGCCGAACTTCGCGCCTTTGCTAAATCACTCGGAGTCCGAGAGGTGGTGCTGGCAGGTAAGTATTTAAGAATCTCACCGCTCACCCTGCCGGAGTCGAAGCAGCTTAAACTCAACCGTTTATTCCCATCCTCTCTCTATAAGTCACAGACCTCTACTGTGATGGTGACCATTCCCCGCGCTGCGGCATGGACCCCTCCCGCACAATCAGAGGTAAAAATGGGGGATACTTCTCTTCTAGCGTTTGCCCGTCAGGCGCTGACCGAGTTAACCGGCGCCTAGCGCGCATCAAAGATATTGGAGCATGTTGTGAAGAAGATTCTCTCCCTGATTGCAGTTCTCTCGCTCGCCACATTAACGGCATGCGGGCAGGCAAATAGCGCTGTCACTCTCGGAGATATCAACATCTCTCAGACCGAGTTCCAGAAGAGCATCGACACACTTCTCTCAGAGCGCGAGGGTGTGGATGTTTCTCAGATGCAGCTACAGAGCGGTGGAGACCTCAATCGCAGTCAGCTTCGCTTCATGATCATCACAACCGTCTTCGATGAGATCGCAAAAGAACTCAAGCTCGAAGTAACAAAGACAGAGGTTGCAACAACTGCTCAGTCACTCATCACTCAAAGCGGTGGCGAAGAAGGACTTGCTACAAATCTCGTTGCAGCACAGATCGCCTCGACTAACTTTGATCGCTACGTTCGAGCAATCATCATCTCTGACAAACTCACCGCCGCACTTCAGGCATCTGGCATTAGTGAAGAAGAAGTAGATGCGCGAATCTCTGAATTGGTTACCGCCAAGGGCAAGGAACTTAAAATCACAGTCAACCCTCGCTACGGAACCTGGGATCACGAATCTGGCGACATCATCGCTACTGATTCAGCAGATGGTGCAGTTACCTCTCCTGTAACTGAATAATCACTTTTTCAATACCAATGAGTGATCGCATCTTTGGTTCCGAACTTCTACGGCTAGTAGAGGTAATGGATAAACTCCGTTCTCCCGGAGGATGCGCTTGGGATGCTGAACAGACACATGACTCTCTCATTAAATATTTACTGGAAGAGTCTTACGAGTTTATAGATTCAATTGAGACAGATGATCGAGCAGGTATGCGCGAGGAACTCGGCGATGTTCTCCTGCAGGTCTACTTCCACTCTCGAATCGCACAAGATCACCCAACTGATCCTTTTACTATCGATGATGTTGCAGGGGCAATTGCAGATAAGTTAATCGGGCGCCACCCGCACGTATTTGCGGACCTCGAGGTCAGTGGCACAGAGGAAATTATCGAAAATTGGGAGGCGATCAAAGCTAAAGAGAAGGGGCGCACTTCGCCGATTGATGGAGTCGCGATGTCGCAGCCAGCGCTGCCCCTCGTCTCAAAGTTGATCTACCGCGCGGATAAATACGGCGCCCCACTCAAGATCGATCAATATCAGAGCGAGGCACCTGCAAGCGAAGAAGCTGTGGGGGCCGCGTTGGCATCAGTGATTGCCTGGGCTTATCAGCATGATATTGACCCAGAATTAGCTTTGAGGGGCGAGGCGCGAAGGATGATTGAACAGCTCTCGCGCTCAAGTCAGCAGTAATCGGCACGGTAAGATTGCCTCAGGTCGCTCAATGGTGAGCGCTGAAAATCTTCCAGCACTAACTCAATCCCTATCGCATTAGATAGATATCTCTCGAAGGAGTACTCCAGTGGCAATTATCGAAGCAATCGGCGCCCGTGAAATTCTCGACTCTCGTGGAAATCCAACAGTTGAGGTTGAAGTTCAACTCGAAGATGGCACTCAGGCTCGCGCAGCTGTTCCAAGTGGTGCATCAACAGGTGCATTCGAAGCATCAGAGCTTCGCGATGGAGATAAGAAGCGTTACCTCGGTAAAGGTGTTCTCAATGCAGTTGCATTCGTCAACGTTGAGATCGCACCAGCAATTGAAGGTTATGACTCACAGGATCAGCGCCTCATCGATGCAGAGATGATTGCACTTGATGGAACACCAAATAAGTCACGCCTCGGTGCGAACTCAATTCTTGGCGTCTCGCTCGCGGTTGCAAAGGCATCTGCAGAATCATCTGATCTTTCACTCTTCCGCTACCTAGGCGGACCAAACGCGCATGTTCTCCCAGTTCCAATGATGAATATCCTCAACGGTGGCGCACATGCTGATACAAACGTTGATGTTCAAGAGTTCATGATTGCTCCAATTGGCGCACCAACATTCCGCGAATCACTTCAGTGGGGCGCAGAGATTTACCATGCACTCAAGGCAGTCCTTAAGCAGCGTGGTCTCGCAACATCAGTGGGCGATGAGGGTGGATTTGCTCCAAACCTAGATTCAAATCGCGCCGCACTTGATCTCATCATCGAAGCGATTTCAGCAGCAGGCTTTAAGCCAGGAACAGATATCGCACTTGCGATGGACGTTGCTGCTACAGAGTTCCACGATGCAGGTAAGTACAAGTTCGAGGGCAAGATGCTCTCATCTGATGAAATGATCGCTTATTACGCAGATCTCGTTGCCTCATACCCAATTGTTTCTATCGAAGATCCATTGAACGAAGAGGATTGGGCGGGCTGGAAGTCAATGACTACTTCCCTCGGCTCAAAGATTCAGATCGTTGGAGATGACTTGTTCGTTACAAATCCAACACGCCTTGCAAAGGGAATCGAAACAGATACAGCAAACGCGTTGCTCGTAAAGGTAAACCAGATTGGTACTTTGACAGAGACGCTCGACGCAGTAGATCTCGCACACCGCGCTAACTACCGCAGCATGATGTCTCACCGTTCAGGTGAAACAGAGGACACCACGATTGCTGACCTCGCAGTTGCAACTAACTGTGGCCAGATCAAGACAGGTGCTCCATCACGTACAGAGCGCGTTGCGAAGTACAACCAGCTTCTTCGTATTGAAGAAGAGCTCTCTGATGGCGCTGTCTACGCAGGCCGCCAGGCGTTCCCACGCTTTAAGGCATAAGGAATTTAGCAATGGTCCGCAGATCCACTGGTCGCGCGCGAGGAAAGAGTTACCGTTCGCGTAACTTGAACTTCAACCGCAACCAGGGATCTGGCCGGACCTTTGCTATCGCTGCAATCTTCTTTGCATTGGCACTTTTCTTAGCGCCACCGATTAAGAATTACTTCACACAGCGCGCGCAGATAAGCGCACTCGAATCACAGCTGTCTAGTGATTACTCGGCCCTGGAAGCAGCTCGCAAAGAGTTAATGCTCTGGCAAGATCCAAATTACATTAAGTCTCAGGCGCGCGAGCGACTCCACTTTGTAATGCCGGGTGAGCGTCAATACATCGTTACCGGTGGTGACGAGACCGAAGAATCGCAGAATTCAGGTATCAGCGTTGTCGAGAATCTTCCAGAAGGTCAACCTTGGTATACAAGAATGATTGCATCAGTAACGGAAGCAGGAAAAAAGTGAGCGACCGTACTCCAACCCAAGAAGACCTTGATGTCATTGAGCGCCAGCTTGGACGCACCCCTCGCGATGTTCATGCAATTTCATATCGCTGCCCATGTGGCAATCCTGCAGTAGTTGAAACTCCACCACGACTCGGTAACGGTGAACCATTTCCAACTTTCTACTATGCAACCTGTCCGAGGCTGACCGCTGCAATTTCAACCCTTGAAACGACGGGACTCATGGGCGATATGAACCAGCGCCTGGCAACTGATCCTGTCTTAGCGGGCGAATATGCCGCAGCTCATGATGATTACATCGCTTCCCGAAGCGCTCTCGGTATTGAGGTTCCAGAGGTAGAGAACATCTCTGCAGGTGGAATGCCAGATCGCGTGAAGTGCCTTCATTCCCTCGTCGCACACTCACTTTCAGCAGGCGAAGGCGTGAATCCCTTAGGCGATGAAGCGTTAGCGAAATTACCTGAATGGTGGAAGAGCAACCCATGCGAGTAGCAGCAATCGATTGCGGCACTAATTCAATTCGTCTTTTGATTGCAGATATTGAAGGCAATAACTTCCGTGAAGTCACACGTCTGATGGAGGTTGTACGCCTCGGTCAAGGTGTCGATAAGACTGGCGCATTTCATCCCGATGCAATTGCCAGAACCCTTGCCGCTGTTGATCTCTATGCCGCCGAAATAGCAAAGCGCGGAGTCGAGAAGATCCGTTTCTGTGCCACCAGTGCTACCCGTGATGCCACAAACCGCGCCCTCTTTATCGATGGAGTTAAAGAGCGCCTAGGCATCGAGCCTGAGGTCATCGCCGGTGAAGTAGAGGCAGCTCTCTCATTTCAAGGCGCAACAAAGGATTTCGATAAAGCCCAAGGTCCTTTCTTGGTAATTGATATTGGTGGCGGCTCCACCGAATTTGTCTTCGGAACAGATTCTGTTGAGGCAGCGCGCAGTATGAATATTGGTTGTGTCCGCATGTCAGAGCGCCACTTCACGGGAGATCAACCAGATCCAGGCCAGATTGCATCCGCAATTGAAGATATTGATGAAAATATTCGTCAAGCTGCTAAAACTGTTCCTATTACTCAAGCGAAGACGGTCATCATGGTTGCAGGAACAGCGACAACAATTGCAGCAGCAGCCCTCGATCTTCCTGAATACGATCGCTATGCGATTCATCTTTCCAGAATCTCTTCCGAGCGTGCACATCAGATTTCGCAAGAGATGCTCCGCGAAACTCGCGAGCAGCGAGCTGCACATGGATATATGCATCCAGGGCGTGTTGATGTGATTGGTGCAGGCTCTCTTGTTTTAGATCGCATCATGGCTGCTACCGGCGCTACTGAATTTGTTGCATCCGAATCTGACATCCTCGATGGGATGGCTTGGTCACTTGTATAAGAAGTTAGAACTTCTTGATAAGGCAATTGTTAAATGCCGCCAATGTCCACGTTTAGTTGAGTGGCGAGAAGAAGTTGCAGTCACAAAGCGCAAGGCATATGAGAATGAGAAGTATTGGGGTAAGCCAGTTCCTGGTTTTGGCCCATCTGATGCGCGATTAATTATTCTTGGGCTTGCTCCTGGTGCACATGGCGCAAATCGAACCGGCCGAGTATTCACAGGTGATTCATCGGGGGATTGGCTCTATAAGGCACTTCATAAGGCAGGGCTTGCAACAATTCCAACAAGCACCTCAGCCAGTGATGGGCAAGAACTTATTGACACAAGAATTCTCTGCGCGGTCAGATGTGCGCCACCTGATAACAAGCCAAGTACAGAAGAGAAGGCGACGTGCGCACCCTTCTTTGAAAATGAAATTGAATTACTACTCCCAACCGCTGAATCATTCTTAGCTTTAGGGAACTTGGCATGGGAGAGCATCTATCGGACTCTTAAAGATCTCGGCTGCCAGATGCCATCTCCTCGTCCAAAGTTTGGTCACGGTGAGAGGTATTCATTTATAGGACCCGATGGCATTAAGCGAAAAGTTTTCGGCTGTTATCACCCAAGTCAGCAGAACACCTTTACGGGAAAGCTCACTGAGAAGATGCTTGATACCGTGATAAAAGCATCAATAAAGGGCTAGTAGACTTCGCAGGCATTGGCCCCCGTAGTCCAATGGCAGAGACAGAGGACTTAAAATCCTTCCAGTGTCGGTTCGAGTCCGACCGGGGGCACAATTACTACCCGCGAATTCTGAACAGTCATCCGACCATTTTCCCCATTCTCAAAAAACCTACTGGATTACGATGATGTGATTAGCCGTCAGGGGAAACTATGAGAAGTCGAGTTAGCGCTGCTCTGATTACGATTGCAGCTCTATTTGGAATTGTGCTTATCCCAATCCAAAGCGGAAGTGCAGCAACTCCTGATCCGAATGTTCCGATAGCGCAATATTGCCAACCAGATCGATATGCCTGTGAAGGATATGTTCCTGAGGCCGATGAACAGTATCTGATTCCTTGGGTTCCAGGTTTCCCTAATTATCAAGGCTATTACCACAATGACCTAGAAGGGGTCTACCGCTTTACCTCATATGCAATTGCGATTAATCGAGATGCCGCCGGAAATGCAACATCAGTTGTGACATGCAAAGACATTTCTTCGAGTGATTGCACTGGAACACAAGTTGCATACCGAGCCGTCTTGCCAATGTGTGATTCTTCGATTTCGATAGATTGCTTTAAAGATTTCGCAGTGAAGGGTGAAGGCGGGAAGCCACTTGACTACACAGTCGAAGGCCAATTCCCACTCGGAAACCCTCAATATTTTAAAGGTAATTCTTCGATGAAGGTTCCCAATGGAGGCGGACTCACTCTAATTCACATTCCGGGAGCTCCGCATAAAGGTGGAGATACCTACCTAGTTAAAGCTGAGATGAATGCGGTAAAGAATCAGGGGCAGTCTGAATTCACAACTCGCTCGTTCACGATGTCGATCTCTGCGGTCAAGATAATTGAGGGGAAGTACGGATTTAGAGGACCTAGTCCTGATCTAAGAAACTTCGCTAACTGGAACATTGAAACTGGTTGGTCAAGTGGTCCAGTTCCTGGTTACTGTGCAGCAACATCTAATACGCAATGTGCTATCAGATACTCACTTCCATCAGGTGTGCATTTTGGCTTAACTGTGAACCTCACAACAAAGCTGACGGGATGGCTCCATGGACGTGTTAGAGCTCCAGAGGTTGAGGTAAGCACAAATAGCTTTGGCGGTTCAACGGTGAAAGTCTCTGCGGAGCCAATCAAAATACCCGTAAATGCCACATGGGTTAATAACGATAAAGCGCCACAAAGCATCAAGGACTACTACGCAGATAAATCAAATTATGGCTCTGGAATATTTGGTGTAGCTGAAAACTTAAAACCGCTGAGCCAGATTGTTTTGTTGCGTGATGGAAATATGGGACATAGCGCTGAAACGTTAAAAGAATATTTAGCTTGGCTTCCTGCGCTAGGAGACAAAGCTCAAGCGATGCCAACTGCTTGGACCATCGCAACGATGAGCGATTATCAGGTTTCGGCTCAAGTTCAGCAATGCCTCAATCAGAGTGACTCTCTAGCCGGAATTGTTACAACAAATGCAGCTGAGTACTATGACGGGCCACCAGTCTTTGACAAGGAATCTGGCTCATTAGATTACAAAGTTGCCGCAACTCACTACGAGCCTGATGGAACTACCGTTTTTAAAGGTTCATACGATCTCGTAATGAGTTCAAGCGTAGCGAGATGCATTTATGGATTTACTCAAGCTCCAATTAGTGCAAAAGTCTCAATTACCTCAGATTCCGGAATACAAAGTGTCGCAACAGTTGTGGTTAATGAAAGAAATGGTTGGCTATCTCTCGGCGCTTACAATTTCACATATTCAAGTCCAACAATTCGGGTCATTCTTTCAGGAACATCGAAATCAGCGGCGAAACCAACACCAACCCCGACGCCAACTCGAACTGCAACTAAACCAGCCATTAAGAGCATCACCTGCGTCAAAGGGAAAGTAAAGAAAAAAATCTCGAGCAGTAACCCAAAATGCCCGACTGGCTTTAAGAAGGTCCTCGCGACTAAATAGGGCTTAGTTGCATAGATCGTCCACCGAGGCACTACCGATACAGCATTTCTCATCAATCTCACAAGAATCAAGCTTGAATCCAGCTGGGGAATAACCTCGCCTTGCCGTATGTTTTATCTGCTGCGGGGAGGTGTTTCCCGCACATAAAAGGAGAGATTAATGCGCAGTTCTAACCCAGTCCTTACCGGCCGCGGTTTCGCTCGTATCAACCCAGATGTACTCGATCGCACCGGTGCACCTGCTCAAGATGCAAATACTCTTGAATCACGTCCATCTTCTGCACCAATGTCTATCGATGATGTCATCATCAAGACGGCAGGTCTCTTTGCAGTTCTCGTTGCTGTCGGAGCTTTTGCATGGCAAGCACAGAGCGGCATCTTGGCGCTTGCAGGATTCGGAATCGGATTCATTCTTGCACTTGTAATTACATTTTCAAAGAAGGTTCGACCAGCTCTTGTAGTTGCATATGCAGCTTGCCAAGGGCTTGCACTCGGAACAATTAGCTGGCTCTACGAAACTCAGTACCAAGGAATTGTTGGCCAGGCAGTTGTTGCAACAGCATGTGCATTTGCTGGCGTTCTCATCGCTTACAAGAGCGGCAAGATTCGTGCGACACCTAAGTTCACCCGCATCATGTCGGGGGCTGTACTCGGCTACTTTATCTTCAGCCTCCTCACACTATTTATCGGCCGCCCATCTGGTGGTCTCGGCGCACTGATTTCAGTCGGTGGTGTAGCTCTTGCTTCACTATTTATCGTGATGGATCTCGATCAAATCGAAAAGGCTGTTGCCGCAAAGGTTCCAGCTGAAGAGTCATGGCGTATGGGATTTGGCCTCATGGTCACACTCGTATGGCTCTACCTTGAGGTACTTCGCCTCATCTCGATTCTTCGCAGCAACGACTAACCCTAAGAAGTAGGGAGAACTGCCTCAGGTGTATACCTGGGGCAGTTTTTCTTCTCTAATTGCACCCCGCCATCTAGCAATTTACGGCTAACCCTAGGTTTACCCGAGGATGCTGAGTAGCCTTTATCCATGAGAGTAGCCGTCCCAAAGGAATTACGAGAGGGCGAGAAGCGCGTCGCCTTGGTCCCCGATGTCATTAGCAAGCTAACAAAGCTGGGGTACGAGGTCGTCATCGAAAGTGGCGCGGGAGTTCACTCACAAGCATCAGATGACCTCTATCGATCTGCAGGTGCTTCAGTCGTTAGCGGAGATGTTCTAACTAGCGCCGATGTTGTTCTCTCGGTCCAACCGCTTACTCCTGCGCAGATGAAAAGCCTGAAAACAGGTGCCGTAACGATCTCTTTCTTATCACCAACTACCTCGGTTGATTCAATTGATGCTGCAGCTGCTGCGGGAGTTACAGCCTTCTCGCTCGAATTAGTTCCGCGTATCTCTCGTGCGCAATCTATGGATGCGCTTACATCACAGGCGCTCTGTGCTGGTTACCGTGCAGCTCTTGTAGGTGCCGAGCTATCTCCACGTTTCTTCCCGTTATTAATGACAGCAGCTGGAACAGTTACACCAGCTCAAGTTCTCGTTCTCGGCGCCGGCGTTGCCGGGCTACAAGCGATTGCAACCGCACGCAGACTTGGCGCTGTTGTCTCTGCCTATGATGTGCGACCAGCATCTGCTGATGAAGTTCGCTCTATGGGCGCAACCTTTATTCAACTAGAACTCGATGCGCTAGAAGGCGCCGGTGGATATGCGCGAGAGATGACAGAAGAGCGAGCTGCAAAGCAACGTGAACTTCTGACTCCTTACATTGCAAAATCGCATGTAGTGATTACAACTGCCGCGGTACCTGGTCGCACCGCTCCACGATTGATGACAAAAGATATGGTCGATGCGATGGAACCAGGAACGATTATCGTTGACTTGGCTGCTGAGACTGGCGGCAATGTTGAAGGATCAAAGGCTGGCGAGATAGTTGAAACCGCTGGGGGAGTTCGCATCTGGGGCGGGAAAGATGTTCCAAGCCAGTTGCCTTTCCATGCTTCTAGTTTGTACGCTCGAAATGTCGTAAATCTACTGACTTTGCTTACTCAGGGCGCAGCCCCAGCGAAGGACGATAAGGCAGCTATCGAGCTGGCAATTAACCTCAACTTCGAGGATGAAATTATCAATGGCGCAGCAGTAACTCATGCTGGCGCTCGTCGAACACCAGATGCAAAGGCGGCAAAGTAATGGAAGCAACCGCAGTCATATCGATAACTGTCCTTGCAGTATTTGTAGGTTTCGAAGTCGTCTCCAAAGTTTCTTCAACCCTGCATACACCTCTGATGTCAGGTGCAAATGCCATCCACGGTGTGATCCTGGTCGGTGCAATCATTGTGGCTGATGCCGCTAAGACCAACCTTGAACTCGGGCTGGCTGTGGCAGCAATTATTCTCTCCACCATTAACGTAGTTGGTGGATTTGTAGTTACGGATCGCATGCTCGAAATGTTTAAGCCTAAGAAGGGCGGTGAGCAGAAGTGAAGGATTTCATCTTCAATCTCATCGGCCTCACCGCTGGTGTGTTATTTATCTTGGCTCTTAAAGGTCTATCGCACCCAAAGACGGCACGTCGTGGAAATCTCTTAGGTGCCCTCGGTGCATTTGTTGCGATTGTCTTAGTCTTCTTTCAACTGGAAGAGATCGAAAACCTCTGGTGGATTTTAGGAGCAATCGCATTCGGTTTAGCGGTCGGTGTACCTGCAGCTCGTAAGGTACAGATGACCAATATGCCTCAACTAGTCGCGCTATTTAATGGCGTCGGTGGTGGAGCTGCAGCCCTTGTTGCAATTGTTGAGTACCTGAAACTCGGCGAAGAGATGAGCTTGGCTTTTCTGATCTTCACAGTATTTACCGTCATCGTCGGCTGCGTCTCTTTCAGCGGCTCAATCATTACCTTTATGAAGCTGCAAGAGCTAATGACTACTCGCCCTGTGGTGTTTCCCGGTGGTCGCTTTCTTATCGCGGCAAATGTGGTTGCATTCCTAGGTGTATCAATCTGGGTTGTTCAAGAGCCTGGTACTAATCCACTACTGATTCTGGCGGCGCTATCACTCCTCTTCGGTATCCTCTTTGTATTGCCAGTAGGCGGAGCAGATGTTCCGATTGTTATCTCACTCCTTAACGCATTCACCGGCCTAACCGTCGCGGCGAGCGGATATGTGCTTGATTCAACACTTCTCATCATCGCCGGCACCTTGGTGGGTGCATCTGGAACAATCCTCACTCGCTTGATGGCAGAGGCGATGGGCCGTTCACTCTTCGGCACCCTCTTCGGAGCATTTACAGCAAAGCCACAAGATGCTGCTGCCGCTGGTGAAGAACGTCCTGTTAAATCAGGGTCTCCAGAAGATGTGGCAATTCTTCTTAACTATGCTCGTCGCGTCGTGATCGTTCCAGGATTTGGTTTAGCTGTCGCTCAAGCACAGCACACCGTCCGCGAGATGGCTGATCTGCTTATCTCAAAGGGAATCGATGTTGCCTACGGAATTCACCCAGTTGCAGGACGTATGCCTGGCCACATGAACGTCTTGTTGGCAGAGGCAAATGTTCCTTACGAGCAATTGGCAGAGATGGAAGATGTAAATCCAACCTTTGGTCAGACAGATGTAGCTATTGTGATCGGTGCTAACGATGTGGTTAATCCAGCTGCTGAGAACACACCAGGATGTCCTATCTACGGCATGCCAATCCTGAAAGTTTCAGAGGCAGCAAATATCATCTTCCTTAAGCGTTCGATGCGTCCAGGTTTTGCGGGAATCGAGAATGAACTTCTCTACGATCCAAAGACCACGCTGCTCTTTGGTGATGCGAAAGCATCACTTACCAAGGTAGTGAGTGCACTTAAAGGTCTTTAGTATTTAGCGCAGTGTGCTTCGCTTTACAACCCAGATCATCTGAGGT
The DNA here is from genome assembly GCA_039804335.1 of Actinomycetota bacterium. GTDB lineage: Bacteria > Actinomycetota > Actinomycetes > Nanopelagicales > Nanopelagicaceae > Planktophila. Next base: position 5,704 of record JBDLWK010000008.1, on the reverse strand, counting down.
TGTGAGGCCGCTGATGCAAAACTATTGTTTGTCGGCGTAAAGATTGCAGTGATGAACTGTCGCCCAACTCTGGCAGGCTTCCATGTACATGTTGCCGTCAGCGTTGGATAACTACCGGATGTGGCCTTAGAGAGACAGCCCACAACACGCTTTCCATCGATGAGGAATGCAACCTTCCCAGCAACATTGACGGTAACCGTTGCTGTGAGATTTGCCCCTTTTGTCGGAGATCCTGTGATTGCCGGGAGAGTGATTGTTCCATTCTCATTAATGTTATTTACAGTGATGGTTACTGTTTGAGAATCACTTGAGATGCCATCAGAGACCCAAGTGATTACTACATATACGTTATTCGCATCGGAATCCGTGGGGGCTTCAAAGTCAGGCGCTGGCGAGAAAGAGAGAGTGCCACTGCCGCTAATTGCAAAATCATTAGCATCAGTGCCCGTTAGGGAATATGTCAGTGTTGCACCTGCATCGGCATCTGTTGCACCGAGAGCGTAGAGACCTGCAGTGTTCTCATTTGATGAATATGAAGCAGTTGATGCACCTGCAAACGCCTCAATAACGGGAGGGTTGTTATATGTATAACGAACAACGACATACCCGGATCCGCCAGAACCGCCTGTCGTATAAGTACCACTGCAATCTGCACCGCCACCGCCGCGGTTAGCCGGTGCATCGCATGTTGATCCCGGCAATGCGCCACCAGAAAATGCAGTTCCGACATCTCCCGATCCCGCCCAACCTGCTCCACCACTGCCAAACATCACATTGGTACCGATGGTGACGATATCTGAGTTCACCCCGGCGCCACCATTTTTTCCTGATCCCGCAGCGCCCGCTCCACCTCCACCGCCTACTTGGCAATTTCCGGTAGTACAACCTGATGCACCGTTGGCTGTTCCAACGCCACCTAAGTTTCCATTTCCACTGACGCCACCTTTTGCGCCAGCGTTATTTGTCACGCTGTTGAGTGATGCTTTACCGCCTCTTGCGGTGAGCGATCCAAGAACGGATGAACCACCATCGACCCCGCCCCCTTGTCCACAGTCACCAGCTCGCCCAGTACCTGCGGCAACCGTGATTGTGATCGGAGAATTCGCTGCGAGATTAAGCCCAGTTCCGGTAAGTACTTCACCGCCGCCCCCGCCTTGTCCCCAGTAGTAACTGCAATACCCACGGGTTCCACTACCTCCAGCACCTACAACGAGATAGCGAGCAGAGATTGCATATTGAGGGGTCCAGGTAATTGTGGCAGCGGTCGTAAATTGAACGACGCAATCTGTTCCATCTTTTGTAACGGTGACCCCAGAAGTTGCAGAGACATTCTGGGTACATAACCCAGCGCTATCACCTGATGCGGTGACGGTGAGTGCGTAAGAAATGGGTGAAAGGAGCGCGGCAAAGAGAGCAGCTACGGCCAGAATAAAAGCCCATCTACTCGTCTTTCGCATGGCTAGATTCTAAGTCAGCCAACAGGATGAACAGAATTGCGTGTCTCTGGGATGCGGGTGGAGACCAGAACCACGGCGGCCATGAGAATAGTTGCCACCAAGAATGCCGGCCTAAAACCGCCGGCATCTGAGATCGCGCCGAGCAAGATAGGTGCAACCATTGCTGCAAAATCTCCAGACATCTGCTGGAGCGCAATCACTTGCCCACCTTTGCCCTTGAGAACGTCACCAATCAAACTGCCTGGAACAGTTGCCAAATAGGCACCTGCAATTCCAGAGAAAATCATCGCCGGAAAGAAGATCCACGATTGCACAGTGACGAGAAGTAAAGCGGTAGAGATAAAGAGCGCAGCAGAACCGATGACTGCAACCAGACGTCGACCCTTCTCATCTGAGACACGACCTGCACGGAGTAAGAGCGCACCATTAACAATCGATGCAATCGTGAAGCCCACACCCATATATGTCGTTGATACTCGCATCTCTTCCACCATAAAGAGCGGAACAATCGAACGACCCATTCCAAAGATGATAAAACCCGTACTAAATGAGATTACTAAGGCGATGCGGTATGGCTTTAACGCAAGTGCCTCACGTAGCGATGTCTTCTCACCCTTACCTTCTGGCTTTGCGGCAAGAGTTGATCCGCGTAAAAGGAAGCCAGCAGAGATACTTGAGATCGCCAAGAGCACTGCATAGATAGCAAGCGGTGCACGCAGTGAGAATCCAGAGAGTGCGCCTCCTACAACAGGACCTCCCACCATTCCAATAAGGAAGGATCCGTTATATAAAGATTGTGCGCGGCCACGTTGATGATCACTTACAACGCGGAGCAGAAGTGAGCCTGCTGCCACAGAGAACATCGAGGAACCAAGGCCGCCAGCAGCACGGAAGAGTAATAGTTGTGCGTACGACTGCGCCATAGCAGCTGCAGCAGATGAAATCGCTACAAATCCAATTCCAACGGTATAGACCAAACGCTCACCGAAGGTATCAACTAACTTTCCGGCAACGAGTCCACTTGCAAAGCGTGCAAATGCAAAGGCGGAGAGAATTGCGCCCACCTGAGCGTGGTTAACGCCGAAAGAACTTGCAAAGAGGGGCAGCGTTGGCGCAATAATTCCAAAGCCAACTGCAACAAAGAAAGAGGCAAAGACAAGAACCCCAACCTCACGAGGAAACTCGCGAAGGGGGTTCTCAATCTTAAATGAGCCCAATTTAGCCAAGTGAAATCAACCTAGGGCCTCGCCTGCAGATTCATTGCGAGCTGCCGCGTAATCTTCCGATGTGCGCAGCGGTGTTTCGCGCAGCAAAAGAGAGACAAAGAATCCGATGGCAACGAGCGGTGCCGCTACCAGGAAGACAACATGGAAAGAACTCACGAAGGCTTCCAAGACAGCGTTCTGTGCCTGCACTGGCAAGGTTGCAATAAGAGAGGTGTTATTTTGAACTTGCTCTAGTTGAGCAGGATCAATAGCTGCCACAACTTGAGGATTGGTCTTCTCGAGAGCGGCAAAGTTGCCTGTGAGGTAGTGGCCTAATCGGTTGGTAAGAACTGCACCAAAGAGGGCAGTTCCAAAGACTGAACCGAGTGAGCGGAAGAAGGTATTTGAGCTTGTTGCTACGCCCATATCCTTGAATTCAACTGAGTTTTGAAGGGCGATGACGATTGTCTGCATAGAAAGACCAAGACCAGCACCGACCATGATTGCATAAATTGAGATTTCCCAATAAGGCGTATTTATTTCAAGGCGATACATCAAGAGAATTCCAACAGTCATGATTGCTGTGCCCATGATTGGGAATCGCTTGTAGTGGCCATGCTTTGAAATCAACTTACCACTCATGATTGATGTTGAAACTATACCGAGCATCAGCGGAATTAATTTTAGTCCTGCATCTGTTGCGCTATATCCCTTAACAACTTGCATATAGAGCGGCAACATCACAATCGCACCGAACATACCTGCGCCGATGATTGCGCCGAGAATCGATGTGAGAGTAAAGGTATGGTTCTTAAAGAGTTCGAGCGGAATGATTGGCTCTTTTGCGCGACCTTCCCACCAGATGAAGAGCACAGTGAGAATTAATCCGATTGCTAGATAGGCGAGTGTTCTTGCATCTGCCCAACCATCCTGTGGTCCATAGACAGAGACCGATAGCAAGGTTGTTGTAACCGCAGCAACAAGGAGAAATGAACCAAGATAATCGATGCTGTGCTCGCGCTTAATCTTTGGAATATGAAGAACAGCAGAGGTGATAGCCAAGGCTGCGATTCCAAATGGGATGTTGATGTAGAAGATCCAGCGCCATCCGGTAATTCCCAAGATGGTTGCATGGTCTGAGAAGAAGCCACCTAATAGAGGTCCAGCAACTGATGAGAGGCCCCAGACAGCGCCAAAGTAACCCTGATAACGGCCGCGTTCACGTGGAGGAACGATGTCGCCGATGATGACGAAGGTGAGGGCCATTAAGCCACCAGCACCTACACCCTGAAGTGCGCGAGTAGCAATGAGTTGGCTCATGTTCTGTGAGGCGCCTGCAAGGAGAGAGCCAATTAAAAATGTGACAATCGCAAATTGGAAGACGATACGTCGACCGTAGAGATCGGAAATCTTTCCATAGAGCGGGGTAGATGCGGTTGAAGTTAGAAGGTAAGCGGTGACAACCCATGTGTAATGTTCGAGACCATTGAAATCTTCCACGATGCTCTTGAGCGCGGTGGAGACGATGGTCTGATCCAGCGCCGCTAGGAGCAGCCCCGTCATGAGGCCACCGAGAATAATCATGATTTCGCGATGTGAATGTTCTTTCGCAGATGCATTGGTATTTAAGGTTGTATCCATAGGGGTGTAACTTTACTCTGTGAAATCAATAATCGCGGAAGACCTAGTTAAGACTTATGACAAAGGCACTGTTCGTGCCCTCGATAGCCTCAACCTTGATGTCGAAGAAGGTACAGTTTTAGGCGTACTTGGTCCCAATGGAGCGGGAAAGACAACAACTGTTCGCATCTTGTCGACATTGTTGCGACCAGATTCAGGACGAGCAACAGTTGCCGGTATTGATGTTATTAAGAATCCAGAGAAGGTCCGCGAAGTAATTGGGCTATCTGGTCAATATGCAGCGGTAGATGAAATTCTCACTGGTTATGACAACCTCGTGATGTTTGGTCAGCTCTATCACTTAGGAAAGAAGAACTCAGTTATTCGTGCCAACGAGCTACTTGAACGTTTTGGATTAACTGATGCAGCGACACGTCCGATCAAAACTTATTCAGGTGGAATGCGTCGTCGCCTTGACCTCGCTGCATCGCTCATTGTGAAGCCAAAAGTTCTCTTCCTTGATGAACCAACTACTGGCCTTGATCCACGTGGTCGCCAAGATATGTGGGGCGTCATCGAAGATTTAGTAAAGGAAGGCGTCACCCTCCTTCTGACCACTCAATATCTTGAAGAAGCTGATCAGCTTGCAGATGAGATTGCAGTAATTGATACCGGAAAAGTGATTGCCCGTGGCACCTCTGATGCGCTGAAGAAGCAGGTAGGTGGAGAGCGGCTAGAAGTCGTAGTCGAGAGCCACCATGTGCCACGCACCCTTGAAATCGTGACCGCGGTAGCAGGTATCAAGCCATCCTTCGACGAGGGTATTCGTCAGATATCTGCACCAGTATCAACTGGATCTAAGGCCTTGCTCGATGTCCTTAAATCACTCGATGAAGCCGGGATCCATCCATTGGATATTGGGCTCAAGCGCCCATCACTCGATGATGTTTTCTTATCTCTTACCGGACACTCTGCAGAAGCTAAGGAGGAAGCCAAGTGAGCGCTTTCCAAGACACGCTAATCATTACGCAGCGCCAACTGCGCCTACTTACACGCGTACCTGAGGTCCTAATCTTCTCGACAATTCAGCCGGTGATGTTTGTACTTCTCTTCCGTTATGTCTTCGGTGGTTCTATCGATACCGGACAACCTGGTGGATATGTGCAGCTACTGATGCCAGGCATCTTTGTTCAGACCGTTGCTTTTACTCTAGCGGGCACAGCATCAGGTCTTGCAGAAGATATGAAGAAAGGTCTGATTGATCGCTTTAGATCTCTTCCTATTTCGCAATCAGCGCTCGTAGTTGGTCGCACATTAGGTGACTCACTTCTCAACATTGTAGTTCTCTTAGTAATGGGTATTGCCGGATATGCAGTGGGATGGCGTCCAAGCAGCGGAGCTGGAAGCGTTGCCCTCGGTTTC
>JBDLWK010000007.1:0-36444 GCA_039804335.1 Actinomycetota bacterium | reverse complement strand
TAAAGAAGGCATAGGGCAGATTGTCTGGTCGCCGATGGCACAAGGAATTCTCACCGGCAAGTATCTTCCTGGCGCAAAACCACCTGCAGGATCGCGAGCAACAGATAAGAAGAGCGGTGCCGGATTTATATCTCGCTGGATGCGCGATGAAGTTCTCGAGGCGGTCCAGCGACTGAAGCCAATCGCTGATGAAGCGGGCCTTACTATCGGCCAGCTCTCACTTGCATGGGTACTCGCTAATTCCAACGTTTCGTGCGCAATTATCGGTGCTACCAAGCCAAAGCAGATTAAAGAGAATGTGAAGGCTTCAGGGGTAAAACTCAGCCCAGATCAATTGAAGGCGATTGATGAGGCACTTGGCTCGCTTCCTGAAACGGATCCAGCGAAGAATGAAAGTCCGAACCCGAGAGCCTAATTTTTAGACTTTATCTCCAGCTTTTACCTGTGGCTTTGGTGCGCGCATGCGACGCATCTGAGTTGATCGAAGCCATCCGTACATTCCGAGACCCTTTGTTGGAACACCTGGAAATTTAGCCTCAACCAAAATGCGAATCTTGCGGCGAAGACGCAAGCCATCGAGGATTGAAATGAGCAGAACCGTATACATGATGCCGATTGAGATTACCTGAGTCATCGGCACCTGAGGCAAACCTTCTGCGTTCGTCGAAGTCTTCGTCGGAATCATTGTGAGAAGAAGTACTACGAAGATAATTGGAAGGAAGTACTCGCCGACAGAACGACGTGAGTCAATGTAATCGCGAACAAATCTCTTGACTGGTCCACGATCGCGAAGTGGAAGAGCGCTCTCGTCGCCGCGCATATATGCAGCGCGTGCAGCAATACGAGCAGCCTTCTGCTCTTCACGTGCGCGCTTCTTATCTACCTTGCCCTTGATCGGTGCAAGTGATTGGCGCTTCTGGGTTGCCTCTGAACGCTTAGGCGTTGGGCGACCTTTCTTGGCAGGCTGCTGAGCTGATTGAGTCATAGCGGGAACTATAAGGCGAGCATTTGCTCAAGCGCCAACTTTGAGTAACGCGCCGTCTCGGGATCTACTGAAATTTGATTAACAACCTTGCCAGCAACAAGGGACTCAAGAGCCCAGACGAGATGGGGGAGGTCGATGCGATTCATCGTGGAGCAGTAGCAAACGGTGCGATCGAGGAAATAGACCTTCTTATCGGGATTCTCAGCAGCTAGCCGTGCGACAAGATTGAGTTCGGTGCCAACCGCCCATTGGCTCCCTGGGGCTGATTCCGAGACGGTCTTAATGATTTTCTCGGTGCTTCCGACAACATCGGCAGCGACAACAACTTCATGCTGGCACTCAGGATGGACGATGACATTGATTTCCGGAATTCGTTGGCGGAACTCTGTGATGGATTCAGCGGTGAAGCGCCCATGAACAGAACAGTGTCCGCGCCACAAAATCATCTTTGCGCCGCGAATTTCTTCCTCGCTCAAACCACCCTGTGGTTTCCAGGGATTCCATACAACGCAATCTTCAAGTGATAGACCGAGATCGTTGATGGCTGTATTGCGACCTAGATGCTGATCGGGGAGGAAGAGAATCTTCTCTGCCTTTCCAAATGCCCAACGCAATGTTTTCTCGGCATTGGAAGAGGTACAGATTGTTCCGCCATGTTCACCGGTGAAGCTCTTGATCGCCGCTGATGAATTCATATAGGTAACCGGTACAGTGACTTCGCTGAGTCCAAGCTTCTCTAAATCGCTCCAACATTGTTGAACTTGGGAGGCCGTTGCCATATCTGCCATCGAACAACCAGCAGCTAAGTCGGGGAGAATTACCTTCTGGTGCGAACCGGTGAGGATGTCAGCGCTCTCAGCCATAAAATGGACGCCGCAGAAGATGATGAATTCAGCGGTTGATTGCTCGGCTGCAGCCTGCGCTAATTTGAACGAGTCGCCGGTGATATCGGCGAATGCAATGACTTCATCGCGTTGGTAGTGATGGCCGAGAATCAACGCACGCGACCCTAGGGCCGTCTTTGCGGCTACCGCTCTCGCGACGAGATCTGGGCTACTTGCATCGGGCAACTCTCCAGTACATGAGACGCCACGCTCAGAGGCGAGATCGGCGCCCTGACCTAGAAGAAGGAGCTCACGGAGTGTGTTCGAAGACATGTCCTTATTCTCGTCGGTTTGAAGTCGCAACGGCAACCCGACGCGGGTATTCTTCGGCACATGACAACAGAGACAAGCCAGCCAATCACCCTCACAACAGGTATCTCATTGACAGATACAGCATCTGCGAAGGTTGCCTCACTGCTTGCCCAAGAAGGTCGTGACGACCTCTACCTTCGCGTTGCAGTTCAACCAGGCGGATGTTCAGGCCTTCGCTACCAGCTCTACTTTGACGATCGCAATCAAGAAGGTGACATCACCCGCGAATTCGGTTCAGTAAAGGTTGTTGTAGACAAGATGTCTGATCCCTATCTCATGGGCGCAACAGTTGATTTTGTAGACACAATTGAGAAGCAGGGCTTCACAATCGATAATCCACAAGCACAAGGTTCTTGTGCTTGTGGCGATTCATTTAACTAATACCTACAACTCTGTAGTTAAATCCACCCATGAGAATTGGCGTGGCAGGTTCAGTAGGTCTTGATCATTTAATGACTTTCCCAGGAAAGTTCACCGACTCCCTTGTCGCCGGCTCGCTCGAGAAAGTTTCACTCTCCTTCTTAGTCGATGGACTCGAGGTTCGTCGCGGCGGTTGCGCAGCAAATATTGCCTTCGGTATGGCCAATCTTGGTCTAAGCCCAGTACTGATCGCAGCCGTTGGAAAAGATTGGGCAGATTACGATGCGTGGCTAACCCGTCATGGCGTCGACACTTCACATGTATTGATTTCGCAAGCGCAGTACACAGCGCACTTCACTGTGACAACAGATACTGAGCTCAATCAGATTGCCTCGTTCTTTCCAGGGGCGATGTCGGAAGCTCGCAATATCGAATTGCAGCCAATTATGGATCAGACTGGCCGCTTCGATCTGATTGTAATTTCACCAGATGATCCAGAGGCGATGTTGCGCCACACTGAAGTTGCACTTGCCAATGGGATTGCAGTTGCTGCAGATCCATCCCAGCAGATGGCGCGTATGTCGGGTGATCAAATTCGCAAGCTTATTGAGGGCGCTACTTATTTATTCATGAATGAATATGAACTTGCACTCGCGATCCAGAAGACTGGTTGGAGTGATCAAGAGATTCTTCAACGGGTGAAATACCGCGTCATCACTCAAGGGTCTGCCGGAGCGCGAGTCGAGAGCATTGGCGGAGATTTCATCAAGGTCGTTTGTGCCAAGGAGAAGGTGAAAGTTGATCCAACTGGCGTAGGAGATTCATTCCGCTCTGGCTTTGTCGCCGGACTTGCCTGGGGCTTAAGCCATGAACGTTGTGCCCAACTTGGCTCAATGCTTGCAACATATGTCATCGAAACTATGGGAACTCAAGAGTATCGATTTACAAAGAGCGAATTCGTTGATCGCTTTGCTGATGCCTATGGCCAAGAAGCCGCTGATGAGGTTGCAGCGCACCTAGCTGCGTAATTCTCCGAGAACTTGCTGCAAGGTCTCTGCCGCTTTTGCAATGTCGGCGCTGGAGTGATGTGGATGCACGGTAAAACGTAGATGTCCTGCTGTCGGAAAACCCATCGATGCGATCACATGACTTGGCGTGAGGTCGACAGGGGAGCAAGCAGATCCGGCATCGATCGCTAAATCTCTCTTCAATAGAGTGCGGAGCACTTCTTCGGAGGAAAGTCCTTCAACCAGAATAGATAAATATCGCGATTTCGTACCGCTAGAAGTTGCTAAAACAGTAACGCCGTCGATTTTCAACATTGATTCAACTAGCAAAGCGCGCAGCGATTTCAACTTCTCTAGCTGAGTTATAAATTCACTGAGCGCGATCGCGCTTCCTACCAGCAGAGGTAGCGAATAGGTGCCAGGAACTCGTATCGGTGCGATATGTGGAAGTGGATACTTGTAGGACTTAGAATTATTGATATTCAAAAAGCCAATTCCTTGTGGACCATTCCACGAAGTTGCCTCGAACGAGGTGGCGGCGAAGCCGGAGATCAAATCTTGCTCCGGTAGCGCGTGGGTTGCATCGACGACCACAGTTGCCATGTGGTCTCTCCAAGAATCAATATTCTGTGAGGCACCGGTCTCGCCGTTAGTTGCTTGAAGGGAGAAGACAGAGCTCTTCGTAAACTTGAGGCCATCGGCGAGAAGTAGGCCGGTCTCACCCACTCCGAGAAGGAGGCTCTCATCCCCGCTCTGGCGGGCGATGGCTCGGATCTTTCCTACATCAACGGTCGAGGTATAGAGCGGTGATTTTCCGTGGGTAAATCCCTGCAAGGCGAAAAAGTGGGTTAATGCGGGCTCTCCAACGATTTCCAATCGCTCGGGTGTGGTCTGCAAGGCGGCTGCAATCTCAGTTTTGGCGCTCTCGGCGAGAATGGCGGCTCGTCCGGCGGCCTGGCTCTGCTTCTTTGGATCTGCCCAGCCTTGCTCTAGAGCTGCCGATATCGCTTCTCTGACGGCAGGGGAGAGCGGCGTCTCGGAGGTGAAGTTATCTGTGAGGTGAGCCACCCGAGGAACGATACCTCTTACAGCGCAACCTACGCGTCCGCGCCACTATCCTTAGCGCTATGTCTGCACCTAAAAAGCGCACCCTGGCCGGCCTCCTTGGAGCATTCCTAGCGACGGCTTTCCTCAGCGGCTGCTCACTCAAATCCGAAGATGTATCAGGTATGGGTTATCCCAAAGATGTTTCTAGCGTGAACGATATTTCGATCTCGCTCTGGCAGGGCGCGTGGATTACAGCCGCTGTTGTCGGTGTCTTCACCTTCATCTTGATTATCTGGCCTGCGCTCTTCCATCGTAAGAACGATGCGAAGAAGGGCGAATTTCCAAAGCAGACTCAGTACAACATTCCGGTCGAGATTCTCTACACCGTGATTCCATTTGTAATTGTCGCCGTGCTCTTTTACTTCACTGCGATCAAGGAATCAAAGATTGTTGATACAAAGACTCCTGCGCAGCATGAGATTACCGTTGAAGGAATTCAGTGGTCATGGCAATTTGGTTATCCAGAAGCTGGAGAAGAAGCGGTTGTCACTGGAACGCCGGAAAATCCTCCAACGCTCTATCTCCCACAAGGCGAGAGCGTTCGTTTTACCATTACATCAAATGATGTTGTTCATGGTTTCTGGATTCCAGCATTCATGATTCAGATGCAGAACCTTCCTGATCGCACGAATTATCTGCAGTTCACTGCAAACAAACTTGGCACTTATCCGGGTCGATGCAACATCCTCTGCGGTCGTAACCACACTCAGATGATCTTTAAGGTCAAGGTCGTAACCCCTGAGCAGTACCAGACTTACATCAACTCATTGAAGGTAGGCGCATAATGACTACATTTGCCGAAGCTCCAACTGCTAGCGCACCTCGTAAGGGCGTTGAGCGTAAGGAAACTTGGGGAACTCAGTTTGTAAAGACAATTACCTCAACTGACCACAAGCGAATCGGTTATCTCTACCTCGCAACATCATTTGCATGGTTCTTGGTTGGTGGAATCTTGGCGCTCTTCCTACGTGCCGAACTCACACGTCCAGGTATGCAATTTATGAGTAATGAGCAGTACAACCAGATCTTCACAATGCATGGCACGATCATGCTGTTGCTCTTCTCGACATCACTCTTTGTTGGCTTTGCAAATGTGATTATGCCGCTGCAGATCGGCGCAGCTGACGTTGCATTCCCACGTTTGAATATGCTCTCTTACTGGCTCTACTTCTTCGGTTCATTGATGACCGTTGGTGGATTCTTAACTCCAGGTGGCGCTGCCTCATTCGGTTGGACCGCATACGCTCCTCTTGCTAACTCAACATACTCACCAGGTATCGGTGGAGATCTCTGGGTCATTGGCCTTACCGTCTCTGGACTTGGAACAATTCTCGGTGGCGTTAACTTCATTACGACTATCTTCACAATGCGCGCACCAGGTATGACGATGTTCCGTATGTCGATCTTTAGCTGGAATACGCTCTTAACTTCAATCTTGATTCTCCTTGCATTCCCACCTTTAGCTGCGGCTCTGCTAGCGCTTGAATCAGATCGACTCTTCGGAACACATATCTTTGATCCAGCTAACGGCGGAGCAATGCTCTGGCAACACTTGTTCTGGTTCTTCGGACACCCCGAGGTTTATATTCTGGCGCTACCGTTCTTCGGTATTGCCACCGAGATTTTGCCGGTCTTTAGCCGCAAGCCAATTTTTGGTTACAAGGGTTTGATTGCTGCAACAATCGCAATCGCTGCACTCTCTGTTGCTGTATGGGCGCACCACATGTTTGCTACTGGTCAAGTTCTCCTACCGTTCTTCTCCTTCATGACCTTCCTCATCGGTGTACCTACTGGTGTGAAGTTCTTTAACTGGATCGGAACAATGTGGCGAGGCCACGTCTCATTTGAGACTCCTATGCTCTGGGTAATGGGCTTCCTCGTAACATTCCTCTTCGGTGGAATCACCGGAATCATCTTGGCTTCGCCGCCACTCGATTTCGCTGTCTCTGCTTCCTACTTCGTAGTTGCTCACTTCCACTACGTGCTCTTCGGAACCGTGGTCTTTGCGATGTTTGCAGGCTTCTACTTCTGGTGGCCTAAGTTCACAGGTCGCATGCTCAATGAGCGCCTCGGAAAGATTCACTTCTGGACACTCTTCTTTGGATTCCACACAACATTCCTTATTCAGCACTGGCTTGGCATTAAGGGCTTCCCTCGTCGATACGCTGATTACCTCGCATCAGATGGCTTCACTGGAATGAATATGATTTCTACCTTCGGCTCCGCGCTACTCGCGCTCTCAATGATTCCATTCTTTATCAACGTCTGGATTACTCGAAAGAGCCCACTGGTCAATTGCGATGATCCATGGGGTTACGGCTCATCACTTGAGTGGGCTACAAGCTGCCCACCACCTCGCCACAACTTCACATCGATGCCACGAATTCGCTCTGAGCGTCCGGCATTCGATCTTCACCACCCACATATCAAGACAGAAGGTCACTAATTTAAATGAAATCTAATTGGCAACTATTTTCTGGCCTTGCAGTTTTCTATGCAATCATGGCGGTCATCTATTACTACGTAGGGGGAGAAGCGGTCGGTATCACCGGCATGATTCTCGCAGCCTGCCTATCGGGCATGGTTGGCTTCTACGTCTGGTTCACCCAGAAGCGCATCGGCTTCGATATCCCATCTGATGACCTCAACGCTGAGATTGCAGATGATGCTGGCGAACTCGGTTTCTATAGCCCACATTCATGGTGGCCACTGCCTGTTGCTGTAAGCGCAACTGTTATGGCGCTTGGCCTCGTTATCGGATGGTGGCTCACCATTATCGCCCTTGCAGCTCTCATTGTCAGCATCATCGGCTTTGTTACTGAGTACGAGAAGCCTCTCGCTGATTCACAGCACTAAGTAGTCTTGGACTTACGATGAAGATCCTGGAGCGCTATGCGCCCGGGATCTTTGTCATTATCTGGGCATCGGGCTTTATCGTTGCCAAGTACGCCTTCCAAAACTCTGATGTGATCTTCTTCTTATCGATCAGATTGTTTATAGCGGCAGCAATCTTGGCGGTAATTACCAAGGCGATGAAGCAATCGCTTCGCCTCTCCAAGAACGAACTAGTGGCATCGATTGCAATCGGAATCGCGCTCCATGCGATCTATCTCGGGGGAGTCTGGCAGGCGATTGCCGAGGGCTCACCTTCAGGTATCGCATCGGTAATTACCAGCCTACAACCCGTCCTCGTCTCCATCGTTGCAATCCGACTCCTTGGTGAAGCTCTCACGAGAAGGCAGTTCTTTGGCCTCATCCTTGGTTTGCTGGGAGTCATACTTGTTCTCAAACCTGCATTCTCAGGGGCAGGGGAGATGACTGCCCTCGCCTTAATACTTTTAATTGCCGCCTTAGGTGGTTCAACTAGTGCGACCCTGATGCAGAAGAAGCTAGGTAAATCGATTCCACTTCTTGCGGGCACTACTTATCAATTTCTTATCGCAGGAGCGGTTCTTGGCGTCTACTCACTTGCGGCAGGAGAGACCTCCATTGAGTGGAACCTGCAATCATCACTAGCAATGGCATGGGCTGTGCTCGTCACATCAATTGTTGCAATCCTCTTGCTGCTCTGGATGCTGACAAAGGGGAGCGCAGCTCGAGTCTCGAGCCTTCTCTATCTAGTGCCGCCAATGACAGCGATTCAAGCTTTTATCTTATTTAGCGAAAAGCTAAACCCCCAGGCGATCATCGGTATTGCGATGACTGCGCTGGGGGTCGCTATGGTTCAAAAGCGTTAGCTTTCTGAACGGCTAAACCAGTTCAAAAGCGATAGCTTTCTGAACGATTAAACCAGTTCAAAAGCGATAGCTAGTGGTGTCCCTCTAGCTCTTTACGCTCTGTCTCAGTCGCCTTAGGAACTGCGACTGCATTAGCGCGTGAGATTCGGTTGCGAATCTTATTCTTGATTGCACCTGGGCGACGAACACCGGCGCCATCGAACTCAGGGAGTTCAAGTGGAGCAAGTTGTTCGTGTGATGTCAGGGTCCAAGCCTTCTCAGCTGAGATTGGCTCGTGGATCTCGACGAATTCACCATGTGGAAGGCGAACAAGTCGACCTGTCTCACGGCCATGCAATACGAGTTCACGATCTGCGCGCTGCAATGAGAGGCAGATGCGCTTAGTGACTACGAATGCAATCGGAGGAAGAACGATGACGCCGATGCGCGAGAACCACATCATCTGGTTAATAGTCAGATCAAATGTAGTTGCGATGATGTCGTTACCACCGTTGATCAATGAGACCAGTGTGAATGTAAGCGCCATCGCACCGAGAGCGGTGCGGTTAGGAGCATTACGCGGACGATCCAAGAGGTGGTGTTCGCGCTTATCTCCGCTAGCCCACTGCTCAATAAATGGATAGAGAGCGAGGAGGGTGAACATGATTCCTGGCAAGATCAAACCTGGAATAAGAATGTTCCAAGAGATGGTGTAGCCAAAGAAGTATGTCTCTAGAGGTGGCGCCATTCGAACCAAACCATCGAGCCAACCCATGTACCAGTCAGGCTGCGAACCTGCCGAGACCTGGCCCGGTGTATATGGTCCATAGAGCCAGATCGGGTTGATTGATGCAACAGCGCCTAAGAAGGCTGTAACACCGAAGACGATAAAGAAGAATCCACCAGCTTTAGCCATATAGACAGGCATCAACGGATAGCCAACAACGTTCTTCTCTGTGCGACCAGGACCTGGGAACTGAGTGTGCTTCTGATACCAGACCAACATGAGGTGGACGGTGATGAGAGCTAAGAAAATACCCGGCAGAAGAAGGATATGTACGGTGTAGATACGTGGAATAAATGCTTCACCAGGGAAGGCTCCACCGAAGGCAAAGAATGCAAGATATGAACCAACGACTGGAATCGCTTGAATGATCGCTTCAGCGATGCGGATACCTGTTCCTGATAGCAAGTCATCAGGAAGTGAGTAACCCAGGAAGCCTTCGACGATTCCAAGTGTAAGAAGACCCACACCAATGATCCAGTTGAATTCACGTGGCTTGCGGAATGCACCAGTGAAGTAAACACGGAGAAGGTGGACAACGATTCCCACCATAAAGATGAGGGCAGCCCAGTGGTGAATCTGACGCATCAAGAGTCCGCCACGTACCTCAAATGAGATATCAAGTGCTGAGGCATAAGCTGCAGACATCTCGATTCCCTGAAGTGGTGCATATGAACCGTCGTAGACGACCTCCTTCATAGAAGGGTCGAACCAGAAGGTTAGGAATGTTCCTGATGCGAGCAAGATGATGAATGAGTAGAGGCAGATTTCACCAAGAAGGAACGACCAGTGATCAGGGAAGACCTTGGTCAGGTTCTTCTTCATCCACTTGGCGGCGCCTGTGCGGTCATCTACATATCCCGCAACATTGCCTGCAATTCTTTCGCGTGCTGTCATGATGAGCGCTCCCAGAAGCTAGGTCCGACCGGTTCGTTAAATGGTGCTTGAGCAACGAGGTAACCCTCTTCATCCACTGTGATTGCTAACTGTGGCAGTGGACGAGCAGCTGGGCCGAAGATGACCTTTGCGGCTCGGGTTACATCGAATGTTGATTGGTGGCATGGGCAGAGGAGGTGCTTTGTCTGCTGCTCGTAGAGCGCAACAGCACAGCCCATATGTGAACAAATCTTGGAGAAGGCAATGATTCCTTCATGTGTCCATGAGAGACGTTCGTCATCGAGATTGAAATCCTCTGGACGAAGACGAATTAAGAGGACCGCATCTTTGGCAATGTCATTAAGAGAACGGTGATCTTCACCGGCAGGAAGCTCTGGAAGGGTCTGGGCAACTGCGCCAACTTCAAGATCTGATGCCTTGATTGGGCGATCACCTGGATCTGTCACAAGACGTGTTCCAGCTTTCCAGGAAGTCTTCTTAAGATCATCTTTTGGAAGGGGACCCAAATCGCGGAGAAGCAATACTGGTGTTAATCCGGCAAGTCCGAGTGCTAATCCAAGTGTGCGCTTGATTAGCGGGCGACGTCCAAGACCAGCCGCTCCTGCTCCAGCCTTAACGGTCTTTACAAACTCTGCACGATCTTCATCGTTAGAGCGGAACTCGTGGCGCTCTGCGATAACTTCCTCATCAGGCATCAGAGTCTTTGCCCAGTGAATAAGTCCTGCACCAATACAGAAGAGGGCAATAGCCATGCCAAGACCCAGTAGAAGTTGATGAATATTCTGTTCACCCATAATTGGAATGAAGACGAAGATATCGTCTGGGATAAATACATAGGCAACAATCAGAAGAAGTGTTCCGAGCGCTGAGAGCAAGAAGAGAATTGCAACTTGGTTCTCCGCGCGACGTGCAAACTTTTCGTCAACATCGCTACGACGGTGAACGTGAGCCGGTAGGCCCGGATCCTTTACAGCTTCGATCTCGTTAGACATTTAACTTATCTCGCTTTCATCGCCAACCAGACTGCTACACCAATGAGCAATCCGATTCCTAGAGTCCATGCCAAAAGGCCTTCAGTTACAGGTCCAACGCGACCAAGTGCAACACCGCCGAGCTGTGGCTCGACCTCTGCTGCCTTGATCCACTTAATGATTGAGAGCTTCTCTTCCGGTGTCAGAGTCTTGTCACTGAAGACCGGCATTGATTGTGGGCCTGTGATCATCGCTTCATAAATATGTGTAGGTGTTACACCCATAAGAGTTGGTGCGTACTTGCCTTGGGTAAGCGCTCCACCTTGACCTGCGAAGTTGTGGCACATTGCGCAGTTGGTTCGGAACAACTCACCACCTTCTGCAACGGAACCATCGCGCTCGTAGTTGAGCAATTCATCACCAGGTACTTCAGGTCCTGGTGCCAAAGAAGCAACATAGGTTGCAAGCGCGTTGATCTCAGCTGGTGTGTAAACAACAGCCTTACGCATCGCCTGTTGGCTCATGTCAGCCATTGGCATGCGGCCGGTTCCGACCTGGAAATCAACAGAAGCCGCGCCTACGCCAATTAGTGATGGAGCAACGGTTCCGCCCTCAGCATTGAGGCCATGGCAAGAAGAGCAACCCTTAAGGAAGAGTCGCTTTCCTTCCTCGATAGTCACAGAGCGATCTGCAGCTGTTGTAGTAGCTGTATTGACCGCACTTGCGACCTGAAAAGTTGTGCCAATCGTAAAGAGTGCAAAGATCAAGAGAATTGGTCCTGCAGCACGGTGGCGACGAAGGCGCGATAGACGCTTCACGAAGTATTCCTTCCTAGGGTTTTTCATTTACTTAATGAGATAAATAGCAGCGAAGAGAGCAATCCAAACAACATCTACGAAGTGCCAGTAGTAAGAAACCACGATTGCTGTTGTCGCCTGACTCTGGGTGAAGCGGCGAGCCTTAGCAACGCGAAGCATCACGATAAGGAATGCGATGAGACCACCTGTTACGTGCAAGCCGTGGAAACCAGTAGCGAGATAGAAGACCGAGCCGTATGCGTTAGAAGAGAGAGTGAGTCCTTCTGTGACGAGAGTTGCATACTCGTAAATCTGACCTGCGATAAAGAATCCACCCATGAGGAATGTGAGCGAGAACCATTCGCGCATTCCCCATGATGAAATTTTTAGAAGTGATCCGGTGCGACGTGGCTGGTAACGCTCAGCGGCGAAGACGCCGAACTGGCAAGTCACCGAAGAAAGAACCAGGATGGTGGTGTTGAGAACTGCAAATGGAATATTGAGAATCTCTGTCGACTCAAGCCAGATCTCTGGCCCCTGCACTGCGCGAGTAGTGAAGTACATCGCGAAGAGCGCGGCGAAGAACATGAGCTCGCTTGAGAGCCAAACGATGGTTCCTACCGCGACCAAATTGGGACGGGTGATCTTGTGGTGAGCGTTCACACTTGTGCTGGTCATAGGTGGCATTATTCCCGATTTACGCAGGGAAAGCCCACTTTGAGGTGGCCAGAACCACCTTTTTCGAGGTCGATTTAAGGTGAAAAGGCTCACCTCTGATGACTACAATTTGGCTATGGAATCGGCTCGCAAACTCAACATCGTTCTCTACTCGGATGACTCAACGGCTCGCAGCGCTGTGATTAGCGCCCTAGGCCGTAAGGTCTCAGCAGATATGCCCGAGCATCAGATTCGTGAATTCGCTACCGCCGATGCCCTCCGTCTCTATGTCGACTCGGTAAAGCCAGACTCTCTAGCCCCTATCGACCTCTTCATCCTCGATGGCGAGGCGACTCCTGAAGGTGGCATGGGCGTAGCTCGCCAGCTCAAAGATGAGGTTTATAACTGCCCACCTGTTTTGCTCTTAGTTGCCCGCAAAGAAGATGCATGGCTTGCCGCATGGTCACGAGCTGAAGCAAGTGTTACCCATCCGGTCGATCCATTCACTTTGGCCAACACAGTTGCAGATCTAGTTCGCTCACGATCAGTAGCGACGATTTAAGTTTCTAGGGCGCGAGAAGAAGATGTCGCTCTTGTGGCCCGAGTTTATTGACCGTCTTGATGCTGGATTAGATCTCGAGCCGGCAGAAATTCAATCGGTCCTCCAGTCGATTCTTGAAGATACTGCCGATGTTGAATCGGTGAAACGCTTCTTGCTCTCACTCCATAAAAAGGGTGAAACGGCGGAGGAAGTTTCAGCCCTGGTCGAACAGCTCTATCTCAATGCGATGCCAATCAATATCTCCGAGCGCGCTGTTGACACCGTAGGAACAGGTGGCGATGGCGCCCACACCATCAATATCTCCTCAACTGCCGCCATCGTTGCCGCAGCTGCAGGAGCGAGAGTTGTAAAACATGGCAGCCGCGCAGTCTCATCAAAATCTGGCGCCTCTGACTTCTATGGCGCGTTAGGAGTTGCCTACGATTTAGATGCAGCCGGAGTCGAACGGACTGTTCGCGAATTGGGTATCGGTTTCTGTTTCGCACCGGTCTTTCATCCCGCGATGAAGAATGCAGCCCCGGCACGTCGAGAGCTTGGCGTCCCTACTGTCTTTAACTTTCTCGGTCCACTAGCAAACCCGGCAAAACCAAAGGCAGCTGCTATCGGCGTCGCCGATGATCGAATTCACCTAGTGATGGCACAAGTAATGGCCGATAAGGGGTGCGATGGATTTGTATTCCGTGGCGATGACGGTCTTGATGAAATTACTCTGGATGGAACGACATCTGTGCTCTCTATCGGCGGCGATGGAATTTCGAGCGATCGCATCGATGCAAAAGATTTCGGATTAGATAACGCTCCGATTTCTGCAGTGGTCGGGGGAGATGGCGCAGAGAATGCAGCAATTTCAAAGCGTATTCTGGCGGGCGAGCGGGGCGCACCTCGAGATATCGTCTTGCTTAATACCGCAGTGACAATCGCAGCATTTGATGGCGAAGTTGGTTTATCGATTCACGAGCGAATAGCTAAATCTCTGCCACGTGCAATCGATGCGATTGACTCTGGCGCCGCTACTGCACTTCTTGAGAAGTGGGCTTCTTTATCGACTGAGATTTCTTCGGCGCGCTAAAATTTAAAGCTTCTTCAACTGTAAAGACATCAAAGCCTGCAAGTCGCTCGAAGATACCGTGAAGCACATCAACCGTTGCCTTGGCATCATCTAAAGCGCGGTGATTAGGTTTTACTTCGGCACCAAATACCTGCGCAAGAGTTCCGAGTTTGCAATTGGGAGCTTCTTCTCGCGAAAGAACACGACGAGCCAATATCGCGGTGTCGAGAACTCGAAATGCTGGCCATGGATAGCCATGAAGACGTGCAGCAGCTTTGAGGAACGAGAGATCAAAGGGAGCATTCTGTGCGACGAAGACCGTGTTCTCATCACCTAGGAATTGGAATAGATCCGGGAGAACAAAATCAATCGATGGCGCATCACAGATAAGTGCATCATCGATACCGGTGAGGTTGGTGATATATGAAGGGATCGGATGCAATGGATTGACCAAAGTTGTGAAGGTTTCAAGATGAAGACCGCCCTGGACTTTGACCGCGCCAATTTCGGTGATTCCGGCGCCAAGATGAGGAGCCCCGCCACTAGTTTCTAGATCAAGAACGACAAAGATTGCTTCATGCAGCGGCGTTCCCAAATCTTGGATCGTGCTCTGCCAACTCGAATCGTCCATAGTGGATTCAGCCTAGATGATTGATATGACAATCTACTGGCAATACTCTTTGCCACATGAGCGTTCACGATGCACCTGTCGGATCTATGCAGGATTGGCGAGCTATCGGAAAAGGAGCCAACGCAAAAGTCGGCATCATCCTGGTCCATGGCTTTACCGGTTCACCGATTTCGATGCGCCCTTGGGCTGAATACCTTCTCTCCCATGGATATAGCGTCTCAGTTCCACTCCTGCCAGGCCATGGCACTAAGCCAAGCGACCTCAATCTCGTCAAATGGCAGCAATGGCCGGCAAAGGTTGAAGAAGAACTCGAGTGGATGCAGTCGCAAGGAATGAAGGTATTCATCTGCGGGCTCTCCATGGGCGGTGGCACAACGCTAAATGTTGCGATAAAGAAGAGCCCGGCAATCGCTGGAATAGTTCTTGTAAATCCAATGATTCATGTGAAGTTTATTCCTCATCAATTGGCCTGGGTAATCTCGCGATTCCAGAAGATGCGGGATTCCGTTGGCGATGACATCAAGCAACCTGGAGTAACTGAGCATGGTTACGATTCCCTGCCTGCAGTTGGCGTATACCAATTACTTAAGATGTTGAGCTACACCCGCAAACGCCTTCATGATGTAACTGTCCCTCTTATGCTCTTCCATAGCAAGGATGACCACACTCTTCCCGTCACAAATACAGAGATCATCATGAAGGGCGTTGGTTCAATACCAAAGCAGCGGATCGAACTGGTTAATTCGTATCACGTGGCAACGCTCGATTATGACAAGGAGATCATCTTCGAGAACTCCTTGATCTTTATTCAGAGCCACAGCACGGCAGAGTGAGCGCCCTTCTCAAAAAGCTAGGTGGCGAGAGAATCGCATCAGCTTTCCGTAAAGCCGTATCGGGCGATCCGCAAGGTTTACCAGCCTGGGCAAATGAGATGGCCGTCGGTAGCGATGCCGGTTTCTACGGCCCAGAGAGTGATGTCTGGAAAGTCCATGGCTCGCTCGCAACTTTAGTTGGGGGAGTTCGCGCACTCTTGATGCAAGCTGCATATCCCGCAGCTCTTGCCGGTGTCTCTCAACATTCTGCATATGACACAGACCCATTGGGACGGCTAGAGCGAACAACGCGTTGGCTGACCATTACCTCTTTTGGTTCCACCGAGGCGATTGCGAAAGAGGCGAGAAGAGTGAATGCGCTTCACTCGCATGTCGTCGGTGATTACGCGGATAAAGAAGCGAAAATCAATCACTATCAAGCATCCCAGGCGCGCCACCTCCTATGGGTGCATTGCGCTTTCACTGATTCATTTCTTGTTGCCTATCGAGAGCTTGGCCGAGATGAAGATAGAAGTGTCAAGAACTATGTGAAGGAGTGGTCGAGAAGTGCCGAACCACTCGGACTAACTGGTGCTCCTACCTCAGATGAGGAACTTGCGGAAGTACTCGATGGTTTTCTCAATAACGAAATAGGAGAGATTGAGGCAACGAGGAGAATCGTCCACTTCATAGTGAAGCCACCGTTTTCTAAGGCAGCTATGCCCTTCTATCGAGTCTTATGTAATGCAGCGATTTCGACGATGGATCCACGCGTTCTCGCAGCTTTAGGGCTAAAGAGTAAATCCCGTATCTGGCTCAAGGTTGTCGCACCGATGCTCCGCATTCTTCAGAAGCTTCTTGGAAAAGAATCTCCAAGCCAAGCCATTGCTCGCAAACGCATTGCTGACCTAACATCACTCTCATGAGCGCTGCAAATAACGACTGCATCTTTTGCAAGATAATTGTGGGAGAGATTCCATCAAAGAAGATCTTTGAAGATGAACAATTCTTTTCCTTTCTAGATATCTTCCCAGCAGGTCGTGGCCATAGCCTTGTGATACCTAAAGAGCACCACGCAGATATCCATGAAATTCCAGCAGATCTCTATGGCCAGCTCGCTGCATCAGCTAAGAAGGTGGCAGATCTACTTCAGGCAAAGCTCGGATCTGAAGGCACCACGATATTTCAAATGAATCGAGAGGCTGGTTGGCAGACCGTCTTTCACATCCATATGCATGTGATTCCACGTTGGTCTGGCGATGGTTTACATAAGCCTTGGGATATTGCTCCAGCTGATGAGGCAGACCTTGCCTCGCTCCACAAATTACTTACCGAGTAGGTAATTAATTACATCAAGGGCTTTCCATCCTTGTGGGTACTTCTTTGCAAGATAGTCAGGTCCCGAGAGGTCTGAGCCCAAGGTAATGAGCGGAAGTTCGCGGCGCCCATCTGGTCGTAATTGACCTAAGCCAATATTCGACATAAGGGCATTGCAGAGACATTGTGAATGTTGAGCTTCCTCAACGTTTCCCTTTTTGAACTCATAAGTCTTCAGCGGTTCGCTAGGACATCGATAACCAACGCCACCGTTCTCTCGCTCAAACGGCGTACGCAAGTAGCCTAAATCGCAGATGCGATTACGGGCTTCATATGCATCTTCATCAGAGAGCGACTTAGGAAGCACCGCGACCTTAAAAGGAAATCCGGTCGGAGAAGCGCTGCCATCAGTTTTAACCGACAACTTCTCAGTTGTGAGGGCATCGATAACCTCTTGCTTGAGCTCTGCCGTAAATCCAGATTCGTCAGCGAGAGCAAAGAGCGAACCAACTTGAACGCCTTGAGCTCCGTATGCAATTGCTTCCTTAACCTTCGCTGGCGTTGCATAGCCGCCTGCAAGCCAGAATGGAGAGCCAGAGTTCTTTACCTTCACAAGATCTGCCTCATCTTGTTCGGTATAAATCGGATTGCCTTCTTCATCTTTAGATTTCTTATTTCGCGGGGGAGCGTTATGTCCGCCAGCTGTGTGGCCTTCAATGACATAACCATCAGGCTTGGTGATCTCATCCTTGTTGAGGTAGGCAACGAGAGCGTGAGAAGAGACAATCGCGAGAAATTGCGGACGCTTAATTGGAAATGAGAGTCCTTCAATACAGCCAGGATCAAATGAGATGAAGTGCTTCATTGTTGATTCTGCAACATCAACCGTCATTGCAACCGGCTTACCAAGTGCCAACTGATTGA
The DNA here is from genome assembly GCA_039804335.1 of Actinomycetota bacterium. Classification (GTDB taxonomy): domain Bacteria; phylum Actinomycetota; class Actinomycetes; order Nanopelagicales; family Nanopelagicaceae; genus Planktophila. Next base: position 18,673 of record JBDLWK010000007.1, on the reverse strand, counting down.
GAAGATTTGGAATCTGAGCCGGGATACCTGCGCCGATCAAAATGTAATCAACATCGGCGAGCATTGCTCCAAAGAGCTGAGCAGGGATACACATCTGAATCTTCTCTAGAAGATTCATGCCAATCAGACCGTCATGTCCTTCCTTAGCAAGCCAGACCTCAACAAATGATGCGACGACCAAGAGATCGACTGCATGTTGAACTGGCTTAAGCGTTAGCTTTGGAACATCGATGTATGGCTTTGACTGATCACGACCACCTTCAATGAAGTAGCGATCCATGACGCCCTTGATGACATCTTGATTTGGGAAGTGCGACATAGCGCGACGAATAGATCCATCGAGATCGCCATCTTGCAATCTGCGTGAGACAACAGAATCAATTGCGGTTCCTGAAATGACGCCAAGATTGCCGGATTGAGCGACCTCTTTAGCTAGTTGATTTGAGGAGACAGCGATTCCCATGCCACCTTGGATGATGGTCGGAAGTCCATGTGTCGTCATAGGACAACCTAAGTGCATAAAGAGGGGAACTCGCGAGTAATGATTCAGTGTTGCGTCTACCAGGTGAGATTAACCACCGTTTTACCGAGCTAGAACTGCTCTGCCCCAGTTCTGAATCAAAGGTTTCCAAGTATCGGAAAGTTCTGGTTCACGCACACGAACTGTCTCTGAAATTGTTGAAATTGATGGATCTCTTTCAAAGTTCTTAAATGCATTATCTGGCTTGTTCTCCCAGAGAGCGACAATCGATGCATCTGCTTCAGGATGACATTGGAGGCCGTATGAGAGTTGACCAACTTTAAAAATCTGTGTGGGACAGTTTTCGCTTTTTGCCACTAGCTCCGCACCCGCGGGCAGAATTGAGACATAATCTTCGTGCCACTGCGTTGATGGCGCATTGAGGCCAACGCTCATAATTTCATCTTCATTAACTTGATTGATGGGGTAGATGCCAATTTCATTCTGCTCAAGTCTTGAAATGGTTCCACCGAGAGCTGCTCCAAGAAGTTGGGCGCCTAAACAGATACCCAGGACTGGAAGACCTGCTTCAACAGATTCTTTGATCAGCGCTTTCTCTAGCGCAAGCCATGGATACTCGGAATCCTGCATTGCATTCATGGCGCCACCGAGTGGGATAAGGGCGGCGATATCTGAAGAGAGAATTCTCGGAATCGCTTCACCGTCATAGGCCTTAATTGTCTCTGTGGCAAAGCCCAGCTCTTCAAGCCACTTAGAAACCAGGTGAGGAGGATCGGTGGCGTAATTTTGGATAAATAGAACAGTCTTCTGAGACATGTAGAACATTGTATTGCTTTGTAGTGGACGATACTGGGATCGAACCAGTGACCCCCACAATGTCAATGTGGTGCTCTACCGCTGAGCCAATCGTCCGGGTCTTATGTAATTGTGGTGAAAGTGTAACCTAAGAATGCAGGTGCTTCTTAGCGTGCGTAATCATCCTCGAGACGCTCAATATCGTCTTCACCGAAGTAGGTTCCGCGCTGAACTTCAACGAAGATCATGACTTCGGAGCCAGAATTGCCAATGCGGTGAAGTTCACCAATCGCAACTTCAACTGACTGACCAGCCTCTGCCTTAAAAGTTTTCTCACCCAGGACGACATCGGCAACGCCAGAGACGATGTACCAATGCTCTTCACGCTTTTGATGGCGTTGAAGAGAGAGGCGGTGACCCGGTTCTACCCAGATAGTTTTGACCTTATATGTCGGAGTATCTGCTAGAACTTGATAGCGACCCCATGGGCGCTCTGGGCCTTCGAGATATTCGTTAGTCATGTCAGTCAGGGTATTCCGTTTCTTCATTGAAACCATGGAGGTGGAAACGGGATTTGAACCCGTGTAGAGGGATTTGCAGTCCCTTGCCTCGCCTCTCGGCCATTCCACCAATGCCTGCGGTCAGATAGGCGACTATTGACCGAGTAGATAAAAAGTCACCTCCAACAGGAAAGTGCCGAGCGGACGACGGGGTTCGAACCCGCGACCTGAACCTTGGCAAGGTTCCGCGCTACCAGCTGCGCTACGTCCGCGTATTGCGGGCGCAAATCTAGCGCAGGAAGACCAGAAGTGCCAAAGCGTCGATTTCTTCGACAGTCAGCCCTTAGCCTTACTCCCATGTTGATGGGCAAGGGGTACCAGTTTTGGATGCATGGCCTGCAGGCCACCCGTTTAGCTGAGGTCACCGCCGATCCATCCCGCCTCGATGATGGAAATTTCTGGGCAGTCCTGACAACTTTTGAGGGGCAATATCACTTTGCACGCTTTAAGAAAGTAGTCGAATCGCCATTTCCGCAGGAGCCATGGAGCCGCCTTGAGCGCCCTTGGAAATCAAATATGGAGATGATTGATTACATCGCATATATCCATGCCATTAAAGAATCGATCGCAGATGGTGGCGTCTATCAAGTCAATGCCTGTCGTCAGCTCTCACATTTCATGGGGGAAAGACCGCAAGAGCTCAGTGCTCTCTTTTCGGAGATTCTTCGCGCTCACCCTGCACCATTCGCTTCTTACTTAAAGATCCCTGGCTTTGAAATCGCATCAGCATCACCTGAAAGGTTTCTCTCGCGAACAGGTAACCGAATTCTCACCTCCCCGATTAAAGGAACAATTCGCTGGAATCAGGAAGAGTTCGGCGATAAAGATAAGTCAGAGAATTTAATGATTGTCGATCTAATGCGAAACGATATTTCTCAGATTTGCGAAGCTGGCACCGTTGAAGTTTCGGCGCTCTTCCGGCAAGAGAAACATCCCGGGATCACACACCTGGTCTCAGATATCGAAGGCACTTTACGAGGCAACACTTCTTGGGCAGAGATTTTGAAGGCGACACTTCCGCCAGGATCGGTTTCAGGTGCTCCGAAGAGTTCGGCACTCTCCATCATTTCAGAGCATGAAGTTGATGCACGTGGTCCATATTGCGGTGCTCTTGGTTACATTCATGGAGATAGAGCAGAACTTGCGGTAGCAATCAGAACTTTCTGGACGACCGGCGATAAATATCTTCGATACGGAACCGGCGCTGGAATAACCTGGGGTAGTGATGCGCAGAGCGAGTGGGAAGAGACTCAGCTAAAGGCGCGTCACCTCATCTCAATCGCAGGAGGCGAGCTGTGATTCATCCAGCACGTCGCCCCTTTCCTACGGGTGAAGGATTCTTTGAAACTTTACGGACAGAAGATGGAAAGGTCGCTGAGTTCACCCGCCATATGCGCAGGGCGCTCACTGCATCGGCTGCTACTGGAATCAAGATGCCAGGTGAAGAATCCATTCGAGTAAAGGTCGCTGAATCATTAGCAGCGAATCCCCATCCCGTCGGGAGATTACGTATTGCTTTCACCAGCGATGAAGTCGTAATCACTCACGATCCATATGAGGATTTGGTCGAGGGAGGATTTCTTACCTTCTCGCCACACACCTCCAAGGCCATCGGCGCACAATTCAAGACTTTCCCATATGACTCTCGATACGAGATTGTTGATGAGGCACGAGCACATGGCTTTGATGATGCAATTGTCTTCAACGGCGCCAACAATGTGACAGAGACTGGTATTTCAAATCTAGCCTTCCTTTTCGATGGCACCTGGTTCACTCCACCTATCTCAGCTGGCATCTTGCCCGGAACGATGAGATCTCTAGTCATCGAAAAATGTGGGGTTGAAGTGAGAAATATTCATATCACCGAAGTGCCGCAGGCTTCAGAGATCACATTGTTGAGCAGTCTCAAGATTGCGCAACCAGTCGAGCAAGTTGGTGAGATGCGTCTGCCGTGCGGTGAGGCTTCAGTAGCTTTCGGGAGCCAAATAAGGGAAAAGGTTCAATACTTTTCGGTACTCTAGGCATATGTCCGAAATCGCGATTATCGTCGAGGGTCAGCCACGTAAGGTTGAAGTCGACCAGAAGCCCACCCACCTCTTTGCCGAAAATAAAGAGGTAGTCGTTTGCAAGATCAACGGCGTACTCCGAGATCTCTGGACCGACTTAGCCGATGGCGATGTGGTTGAGGGCGTCACGATTTCTTCTCCGGAAGGCTTAGCTGTTCTACGTCACTCGACCGCGCACGTCATGGCGCAAGCAGTGCAGCAAGTCTTTGCGCAGACTCGTCTTGGCATCGGCCCACCGATCACAGATGGTTTTTACTACGATTTCGATCCGCAAGAGCCTTTCAATCCAGATGACCTCGAGAAGATTGAAAGCGCGATGCGCAAGATTGTTAAGGAAGGTCAGCGCTTCAAACGACGCGTGACAACCGAGGCAGATGCTCTCCAAGAGCTCGCCCACGAACCATATAAGTGTGAACTCATTGGGCTTAAGGGCCCTCAGGGTGATGAAGCAAGTGTTGAAGTAGGTGGGGGAGAACTCACGATTTATGACAACTTGGGTCGCGATGGACAGCCGGTCTGGTCTGATCTCTGCCGTGGACCGCACTTGCCGTCAACGAAGCACATTCCAGCATTTAAATTAATGCGTAGCGCTGGCGCTTATTGGCGCGGCTCTGAGAAGAATCCAATGTTGCAACGTATCTACGGAACAGCATGGCCATCGCAAGATGAGCTCAATGCGTATCTTGAGTTATTGGCTGAAGCTGAAAAGCGCGATCACCGTCGCCTTGGACAAGAACTTGATCTCTTCTCATTCCCAGAAGAGATTGGCTCAGGCCTTGCTGTATTTCACCCTAAGGGCGGAATCGTTCGTCGCGCGATGGAAGATTATTCACGGAAGCGCCATGAAGATGAAGGTTATGAATTTGTCTACTCACCACATCTGACGAAGGCAGCGCTCTTCCAGAAATCCGGTCACCTTGATTGGTATTCAGAGGGCATGTATCCACCGATGATCATGGATGAAGAGCTCCATGAAGACGGAACCATCAAGCGCCCTGGTCAGCAGTACTACATGAAGCCGATGAACTGCCCATTCCACAACTTGATTTTCGCATCCCGTGGCCGTTCATATCGCGAGCTCCCACTTCGTCTCTTCGAATTTGGAACTGTCTACCGTTACGAAAAATCAGGTGTGCTCCATGGCATCACACGTGCTCGTGGATTTACTCAAGATGATGCTCACATCTACTGCACCAAAGATCAGATGCCAGGTGAGCTCGACTCTCTCCTTACCTTCGTTCTTAATCTCCTCCGTGATTATGGACTGGAAGATTTCTACCTAGAACTTTCCACGCGCAATCCCGAGAAATCTGTCGGTGAAGATTCTGATTGGGAAGAAGCGACTGAGGCTCTCCGTAAAGCAGCAGTAGCTCAAAATCTTGAGCTGGTTCTCGATGAAGGTGGAGCCGCTTTCTACGGTCCAAAGATCTCTGTTCAGGCGAAGGATGCAATTGGCCGCACCTGGCAGATGTCTACGATCCAGGTTGATTTCCAATTGCCGCAGCGTTTCGAACTCGAATACGCAGCATCAGATGGAACCCGTCAACGTCCGGTGATGATTCACCGTGCACTCTTCGGTTCTATCGAGCGCTTCTTTGGCGTGCTCACCGAGCATTACTCAGGAGCGTTCCCAGCATGGCTTGCTCCAGTGCAGGCGATCGCAATTCCGGTTGCAGATACCTTCAATGACTATATGTATGAAGTCGTAGCTCAACTGAAGAAGGCTGGAATCCGTGCCGATATCGATGCATCGGATGATCGCTTCCAGAAGAAGATTCGTAATGCGCAACTTCAGAAGATCCCATTTATGTTGATTGCAGGCGAGGAAGATATGAAGGCTGGAGCCATCTCATTCCGCTATCGCAATGGTGATCAGAAGAATGGTGTTCCTATTGCAGATGCGATCAAAGAGATTGCTCAGGTTGTTGCAGATCGAGTTCAGAACTAACGATGACTGAACTTCTCGGAGGAGCCGGCATGCCAGATGGTTGGCAACGTCTCTGGGCGCCACATCGCCTCGATTATCTCCGTGGTGAGAATCGACCGCTCGAAGGAAACGAAGTTGAGTGCCCCTTCTGTCGCATTCCGCAGTTATCTGATGAAGAGGGCCTGATTGTTGCTCGCGGAACACACGCCTACGTTGTCATGAATCTCTATCCATACAACCCTGGCCACTTACTTGTTTGCGCATTTCGCCATGTCGCCGATCTGACTGATCTCACTCTTGAAGAGCGTCACGAGATTACCGATATGACCTCACATGCCATGAATACGGTACGTAAGGTGTCAAAATGCGAGGGCTTTAATCTGGGTATGAATCAAGGTGCGATCTCAGGCGCCGGTGTAGCTGCTCATATTCACCAACATATTGTTCCGCGTTGGTCTGGTGATGCTAACTTCATGCCGATCATCGGTAAGACCAAGGTACTTCCACAGCTGCTGACGCTAACGCGTGATGAGTTAGCTGCGGCCTGGTAACTGGTCGAGATAGCTCATCACCAAATCTATTCCCAGACCATTTGAGAGATTGACCGGTAAGGCCGGAAATAGAATTCCGGCGGCAAATGCGCCATCTTCCATCTCCATGATGTGATCTCGATATTCCTCTTGAAAATCTTTAACTAGCTCTGCAAGTTCTTCATCACAAGAACCTTCGGTAGGGGGATTTGTTGAATAATCCATAGTGGATAGATCAGCAAGAGAGACCGTTCCAATTGGATCTCCGCTCTCACCGTGGAGAACCAGAAACGGTGTGACTACTGGATCAAAGACGCGATTTGCAACGAGCACCGCATCATCAAAATCCATCTCCATTCCTTCAAGAACCGTAACAAGAACCATCCTTGGGGTTTGGTACTCATCAAATTGGCGCCAGAGTTCGATTGTTTGGCCATCTATGCCAGCCCCAGGATTGATGGCAAATATTGCAACATCACACTCGGGGTCAACAGTGCTCGCGACCTCTCCGCCCAACTTCTGAGCAATCGCGGCTAGTTGAACTCATGGAGGTAACTCTACGATGAGGACATGGTTAGCTCAGCATTTAAACCCGCCGTCAATCGATTTATTGAGCCGATTGCCAGGTTGGCCATCCGTGCCGGAATCACGCCTAATGCTGTGACGATTGGTGGAACCGTTGGAACCGCAGCGGCAGCAATCTATTTCTATCCCCGCGGTGATCTCTTTATCGGCACTCTCTTTATTATCTTCTTCGCTCTCAGCGACCTCTTTGATGGCGCCATCGCACGTCTCTCAGAAAGAGGGGCGAGTGCATGGGGGGGATTCCTTGATTCGACATGCGATCGTGTGACAGATTCAGTCATTCTCGGCAGCCTCGCGATTTATTGCATCCTCGAAGATATAGCTATCTATCCGGTAATCGTAGCCACCATAGTTTTTGGATTCCTCGTTCCATATATACGTGCGAAGGCTGAATCCTTTGGAATCAGTTGCACCGTAGGAATCGCAGAGCGCACCGAGCGATTGATCATTGCTCTGACCGCAATTGGTTTCCACGGATTGGGTGTTCCTCATATCTTGGCAGTATTGATGTGGGTGCTTTTGATTCTGAGCATTGTGACTGCCATGCAGAGATTTGTCGTCGTATATCGGGGTCTTGCGTAGATGGTTGCCCATCTCTCATACCTTGCATATCTTCTTGGCTGGAAGATCATTGGAGTTCTACCTGAGAAGTCGGCTTACCGATTATTTTCAAAGCTCGCTCACTCGATGTACCGCAAGAACGGCAGAAGTGTTCAGCGACTCAGAACTAATTACTCAATTGTGAAGCCAGCTCTATCATCAGAAGAACTCGAGGCTCTGGTTCTTGCAGGTCTCGAAAGCTATATGCGGTATTGGTGTGACACCTTCCGGATTCATCGTTGGAGCTCGGCCAGAATCGCGAAAACGGTAACAACTTCACACGATGATTTATTGCGAGTGCCAATGCTTGAAGGTAGGGGAGTCGTAATTGCACTTCCTCACTCGGGCAATTGGGATCACGCCGGCGCATACTTCTGTAATGAAGGTTTCCCACTGGTTACAGTTGCAGAGGTGTTAAAACCTGAGAAGCTCTTTAAGAAGTTTCTAACCTACCGGGAGGCGATGGGATTTGAAGTTCTCGGTTTAGATTCTCGTGCATTTCTCACACTAGTCAAGCGAGCTCGCGAGAAGCGCCTCATCGCCCTCGTATCAGATCGAGACCTCTCTGCCTCCGGAATTGAAGTAGATTTCTTTGGATATACCGCGAAGATGCCCGCCGGTCCCGCAGTGCTCGCAGTCAAAGAGGGATTGCCCCTAGTTGCAGCTCATGTGAGCTACACACTTTCTGGAATTCATATTGAGTTTCAATCAATCGAGATATCTTCGAACGAGAGCGAGAGCCTGCAAATCGAAGCTACAGTGCAGAATTTGGCAAGAGCATTTGAGAAGGGGATTGCAGAGAGACCTCAAGATTGGCATATGCTCCAACGAATCTGGATCAATGAAGGAATCTATAAATGACCTTTGAGAGAAAGCGGATTGGCATCGTCTGCCCTTACGGGTGGGATACGCCAGGCGGCGTACAGGCGCATATTGCCGACCTCGCTACCTACTTGATTTCACAAGGACATTACGTTTCAGTTCTTGCACCGACCTCAGATGAAGAGAACCTTCCTCATTATGTTGTGAGCGCCGGCAAGCCAATCTCGATTCCGTATAACGGCGCCGTAGCTCGCATTCTCTTTGGCCCTATCGCATTCTCTCGAGTTCGAAGTTGGATCGCACAAGGAGAGTTTGATCTTTTACACCTTCACGAACCAGCCATTCCTTCAATTGCGCTATTGGCATGCTTTGCCGCCGAAGGTCCACTCGTAGGAACTTTCCACGCTTCTGCAAAGAGACAGAAGGCGATTTTTGCAATCGGTCCAATCCTTGAACCGGTCATCGAGAAACTTACCGCGCGTATAGCCGTCAGCGAAGCGGCTAGAGAGACCCTAACTGAACATTTAGAGACAGATGCTGTTGTCGTTCCAAATGGAATCTATGCACGTCGCTTAGCGCTTGGTAAATTGAATGAGCAATGGGGCGGAAACTCAATTGGTTTTATTGGCCGCTTTCAAGAGCCACGCAAAGGTTTAATGATTCTGGTTGAGGCGCTCCCTGCAATCATAAGAGAAGTTCCTGATGTGAGGATCGTTGTCGCAGGTCCGGGGGATTCAGATGAGTTCTTACACGACGTCCCTTCGCACTTAAGGGAGAGATTCTCCTTCTTGGGAAGAATTAGCGAAGAGGAGAAAGCTGATTTCCTCCACTCGATTGGCGTCTATGTTGCACCCAATACCGGGGGCGAATCTTTTGGCATCATTCTCGCTGAAGCACTGGCGGCAGGTGCTGCAGTTGTAGCAAGTGATATTCCTGCCTTTCAAGCCTTACTCGGTGGCGGAAAGTATGGTGAACTCTTCACTTCAGAGGATCCCACTTCACTCGCGAAATCAATTTCAATTCTCCTTAAGGATAGAGAGCGCCGCGATCAGCTCAAGCGAGATGGAAAGGTATACGCCCAGTACTTTGATTGGGACGAAGTTGCAACGCGAATCTACGATGTCTATGAGCTAGCGATGGTAGGACTTGGTAAGGTAACTCTCTCATCCGAGAATCGCGGCTGGAATAAGTTTCTAGGGAAGTAAAATGAACTTCAAAGCGCTCCTTATCCTCTTTCTCATAGCTCTCTTCGCCTGGTATTTATCTTTTCTTGCTACTCGACTTGATCGTCTGCATCATCGCGTTGAGACCAGCTGGGCCAATCTCGATGGACTTCTTCAGCGCAGAGCTGCAATTGCAATTGAGATAGCGCGCTCTGAGATTGCAGACCCTGCATCCTCGCTCTTGCTCACATTTGCTGCTCATCAAGCTCGTGATGCCAGCGTGAAGGATCGCTCACAAGCTGAAACAGGATTAACGGGAGCACTTGGAATTCTCTTAGAGACTTCAGAGACTATGCAGGGCGCTATTGAGCAAGATTTACTGCGTGAGCTCAGTGAGTTAAATGAGAAGATCAAGGTTGCTATCTCGCTCCACGTTGAGTCCGTTAATCGAACAATCTTGATCCGCTCCAAATGGATTATCCGCACATTCAGATTGGCAGGCCGCGCTCCACTGCCGGTGACTTATGAGTTTGAAGCTGATGTTCTCTAAGCGATTTGCTCTCACTTCGCTTGCGCTTCTTTCGCTAGCGACTGTACTTATTTCCCTTATTGCCCTGATGCCAGTCGAAAAATTATCATTGCCTTTCACCGAAGACAAACCGGTAAATTCCCTTACTGGCATCGAAGGTAACGATGGCCCATTACTTGTCGTCAAGATCGATGACACCACCTTTGCCCATCCGCAGGTTGGCCTCAAGAGCGCTGATGTTATTTATATTGAACAAGTTGAAGGCGGCCTTACTCGATTGGCTGCCGTTTTCTCCTCGCAAATTCCTTCCTTGATTGGACCTGTCCGTTCAGCGCGAATTTCTGATATCGAACTTCTGGCACAGTATGGAAAAGTTGCCTTCGCCTATAGTGGTGCGCAGCGGTTGCTTCTTCCTGTCATAGCATCGGCCAATCTCTATGACGTTGGTGCAAACAAGTTCGGGCCTCAGTTCTACTTCAATGATCCGGTGCGAGTTGCGCCGTATGCCATGATGCTCAAAGCTCCAGAACTTCTTACTGAGAGCAAGTCTCGCGGCATTACTCCAGCTACATCAGCCAATATGGGATGGAAATTCGGCGAGCCCTCGGATAACTTGATCGCTATAAAGAGCGCACATGTTGCATGGCCTGCTAGTTCTTATGATGCAATTTGGTCCGAGAAAGAAGATCGTTGGCTTCTTAACCACAATGGAAAACTCAATCTAGATTCAAGTGGATATGTCTTGGGGCCAAAGACATTTGTTATTCAGATGGTTTCGATCACTGATTCGATTTACAAAGATAAGGTCGGGGGAGTAACGCCTTTCTCTGCAACCGTTGGGACTGGTTCCTGTTATCTCTTACGCAATGGCGGCTACTCGCCATGTATATGGAATCGACCAAGTGAAGATTCCGGAACTACATTTACCGACCCGAGTGGCCAGGAGCTCACCTTTGAGCCAGGGCAGATTTGGTTCGCACTTACGGCAAAAGAGCCTGTATTTGCCCTTGATGAGATGCAAGATGCGACAAATACGAGCAGCAAGTAGACTCACGCCTCTGTAGAAGAACCTTTTCAACTCTCTCAAAGGGGTATATCAATGTCTGAGGCAACAGGTACAGCTCGCGTAAAGCGCGGTATGGCTGAGATGCTCAAGGGTGGCGTCATCATGGATGTCGTTAACGTAGAGCAGGCGAAGATTGCCGAAGATGCTGGCGCTTGTGCCGTGATGGCGCTTGAGCGTGTACCGGCAGATATTCGCGCCCAAGGTGGAGTCGCTCGAATGTCCGATCCGGACATGATCCAGCAGATCCAAGCCGCTGTCTCAATCCCAGTTATGGCAAAGGTTCGTATCGGACACTTCGTCGAAGCTCAGATTATCGAGAGCCTCGAAGTTGATTACATCGATGAATCCGAAGTTCTTACTCCGGCTGATTTCACAAACCATATTGATAAGTGGAACTTTAAGATTCCTTTCGTCTGTGGAGCTACCAACCTTGGTGAGGCACTTCGCCGCATCAATGAAGGCGCCGCAATGATTCGCTCGAAGGGCGAAGCCGGTACCGGAGATGTCTCTAATGCGATGACACATATGCGCACAATCGGTGCTGAGATCCGTCGCCTCACCTCAATGCGTGAAGATGAGCTCTATGTCGCCGCTAAAGAGATGCAGGCGCCATTTGCACTCGTGCAAGAAGTTGCACAGGCCGGCAAGCTTCCAGTTGTGCTCTTTACCGCCGGTGGAATTGCAACACCAGCTGATGCAGCTCTCATGATGCAGATGGGCGCCGACGGCGTCTTTGTCGGCTCTGGAATCTTTAAATCAGGAAATCCAGCTGCTCGTGCAGCAGCATGTGTCAAGGCGACAACATTCTTTAACGATCCGAAGGTTCTTGCAGAGGCATCTCGTGGATTGGGTGAGGCGATGGTCGGCATTAACGTTGCTGATATTCCTGTTCCTCATCGCCTTGCAGAGCGCGGTTGGTAACTTTCTTTCTCAATGAAGATTGGCATTCTCGCTCTACAAGGGGATTTTCGCGAACATATCGCCGCTAGCGAGAATTGTGGTCATACAGCTATTGGAATTCGTCGTGCCTCCGATCTTGATGATGTCGATGCACTGATTCTTCCTGGCGGGGAATCAACGACGATTGCTCTCCTTGCAAAGAACTTCGAACTCTTCAACCCAATCCGTCAGAAGATATCCGATGGCTTTCCCGTCTACGGTTCTTGCGCGGGAATGATTCTGCTCGCCGATCGCATAGTTGGCGGCGCGGATGGGCAAGAGACTTTCGGCGGGATTGATATGACAGTCAGGCGCAACGCCTTCGGTCGCCAAGTTGAATCATTTGAAGGCGAAATTGATTTTGCAGGCAAGAAGGTCAATGGCGTCTTCATTAGAGCACCTTGGGTTGAGGAGATTGGCTCATCGGTCGAAGTCCTCGCCTCAACAGCGGGCCACCCTGTCGCCGTTCGCCAGGGCAAGCTCTTTGCTACAAGTTTTCACCCAGAACTCACCGGAGATCTCAGCGTTCATCAGTACTTTTTTGAAGAGATATGTCGCTAAGCGCTACTCTTAAGCCATAATTTTCTATATTCACGAGTATCTAGAGGTGATTCATGTCAGGCCATTCCAAGTGGGCAACAACAAAGCATAAGAAAGCGATCATCGATAGTCGTCGCGCAAAGAACTTTGCAAAGTTGATTAAGGCAATTGAAGTTGCATCCCGTAATGGTGGACCCGATATCGATGGAAACCCAACGCTCTTTGATGCAATCGCCAAGGCGAAAAAGAACTCGATGCCGGCAGATAACATCGATCGCGCTGTAAAGCGTGGAGCCGGCCTCGAATCTGGTGGCGCTGACTGGCAGACCATTATGTATGAGGGTTACGGGCCTAACGGTGTAGCAATCATGATCGAGTGTCTCTCGGACAACCGAAATCGCGCCGCATCAGAAGTTCGCGTTGCCGTAACTCGAAACGGCGGAACTATGGCTGATCCTGGCTCTGTCTCCTACCTCTTTAATCGCAAAGGCGTAATTATTGTTAACAAGGTAGCCGGCGTAACAGAAGACTCCATTCTCGAGGCCGCACTCGATGCCGGTGTAGAAGATGTCAACGACCTCGGAGAATCTTTCGAAGTTGTCTGCGAGGCATCTGATCTAGTGGCAGCTCGTACTGCACTTCAGGCGGCTGGAATTGATTACGAATCCGCTGATTCTTCATTCTTGCCTTCAATGACCATCCCGCTCGATGCCGAAGGCGCAACTAAGGTTTTTGAACTTATCGATGCAATTGAAGAGCTAGACGATGTGCAGAATGTCTTCGCAAACTTCGATGTATCCGATGAGGTAATGGCGAGCCTTTAATTCCTTTTCATACCATCGCACCATAGGCTTCGAGGTATGGCCGCAGCAAAGATCATTATGGGAATCGACCCTGGTCTTACTCGTTGTGGCGTCGGAGTAATTTCACAGAAGAGCGCCCGTGATCTTGCTTTGATCGATGTTGGTGTGATTCTCACACCAGTCGACGCACCACTTGAAGAACGTCTCTTAGGTTTAGAGCGCCAAATCGAGCAATGGATTGAACGCACTCACCCAGATGTTGTAGCGGTAGAGCGCGTCTTTGCTCAACATAACGTTCGCACGGTGATGGGAACAGGACAAGCTGCCGGTATTGCACTACTAGTCGCTGCTCGACGCGGTATCCCGGTTGCAATGCACACGCCATCTGAGGTCAAAGCTGCAGTGACTGGTTCTGGTAGAGCCGGAAAAGTTCAAGTGGCCGAGATGGTTAAGCGGATTCTCAACCTTGAAGTGATTCCTAAACCGGTAGATGCCACAGACTCTCTCGCTCTTGCTATAACTCATGCTTGGCGCGGTGAAAATACTTCTCGCCTTGCAACTGCAGTGAAGGCAGAGAAAGAGCGCCTTGCTAAACTGAGGGCACAATGATTTCTCACCTCACCGGCACAGTTCGCCACCTCACTACCGAGAAGGTGGTTTTAGAGGTCGGGGGAGTCGGCTACTCAATTTCAATCACGCCGCGGACATCAACGCATATCGTCATGGGCTCTGAGATGAGTTTGGCGACAACTCTTGTAGTTCGTGAAGATTCGATGACGCTCTTCGGTTTTCTCGATTCACGTGATCGAGATATCTACGAAACTCTACAGACTGTGACCGGAATTGGGCCCAAGGTTGCGCTGGCAATCACCGGCGCTCTCACCCCAGATGAACTAGCTCGAGCAATTTCACTGGAAGATATCGCCGCCATCGAGAAAGTGCCAGGTATTGGTCGCAAGGGTGCACAGCGATTGATCCTAGAACTCAAGGGGAAGCTTGTAAGTGATTCCTCTGCTCCGCAATTAGTTACTCACTCTGCTGTCCGCGATCAACTCCTCTCCGCACTTACCGGTCTTGGTTTCTCTGCCAAGGATTCTGATCTTGCGATTAACAATACCTTTGCGCATCTGGTCGAGAATGGCGAGGATCCTTCATCTATGAGCGTTCCCGAACTTCTTAAATTGTCATTGCAGAATGGGAAGCGATGAACGAACGTATCGTTGATCCCAACTTACTTGCATCTTCTTTTGAAGAGTCCACGGCAGAGCTCGCGCTCCGCCCTAAATCTCTCGATGAATTCGTTGGTCAACATCGCGTCCGTGAACAGCTAAGCGTTCTACTTACCGCCGCAAAATCTCGTGGCGCATCAGCCGATCACATCCTTCTCTCTGGACCTCCCGGTTTAGGAAAAACTACTTTGGCAATGATTCTGGCAGCAGAGATGGGTGCACCTATTCGCATCTCTAGTGGTCCGGCAATTACCCATGCAGGCGATCTCGCAGCGATTCTTTCTTCGCTAGTCGAAGGAGAGATCCTCTTCCTTGATGAGATTCATCGACTCTCTCGCCCCGCCGAAGAACTGCTCTATATGGCGATGGAAGATTTCCGAGTCGATGTCATTGTCGGCAAAGGTCCTGGTGCGACTTCAATCCCACTCCAACTTCCACACTTCACTCTTGTAGGTGCGACAACACGTGCAGGGTTGTTGCCATCTCCACTGCGCGATCGATTTGGATTTACCGCACATCTCGATTTCTATGAAAGCAAAGAACTTGAGAAGGTAATCGCACGAAGTGCAACTCTTCTAGGGGTCGCAATTGATGGCGCTGCCGTTGCAGAGATTGCAGGACGCTCACGCGGGACACCGCGAATCGCGAACCGCCTACTCCGTCGAGTAAGAGATCTCGCTCAAATCTCTGGCAGCAGCCAGCTCTCACACGATCATGCACTTCGCGCCCTTGAAATTTACGAGGTCGATGAGAAGGGCCTTGATCGCCTCGACCGATCAGTGCTCCTGGCTCTGATTGAGCGCTTTAACGGGGGACCAGTTGGCCTCTCCACCTTGGCGATTGCCGTTGGAGAAGAGGTTGAAACGGTCGAAGCGGTGGCTGAACCTTTCCTTGTCCGTCATGGGCTGATGGCTCGAACCCCACGCGGGCGAGTGGCTACACCTGCGGGTTATGAGCATGTGGGACGAACGCCACCTCCTGGCGCGCCCTCGCTTTTCGACACCTCGACGCAGTAGCGCCTAGACTCTGCCCCTATGTCCACACCAACTAAAACCGTAAAGAGCTCAGGCCGCCCAGTGCGCGCCCTTGCCGTTCTGGCCCTCATTCTCGTCGGCCTTACCGCAACAGCTCTCCTACAGGGCGCTACATCAGTTCGCCTTGGCCTCGATCTTCGCGGAGGAACAAGCGTCACGCTTCAACCACGCGCATCGAATGATTCCAATAAAATTACATCAGAGGCGATCGATCAGGCAGTTTCGATTATTCGTCAGCGCGTTAACTCACTCGGTGTTGCCGAGTCTGAGGTAACAGCGCAGGGAAGCGGAACAAATCGTCAGATTGTGATCTCGGTTCCGGGTGACTCAGGACGACGTGTGGTCGATCTTGTAGGTCAGACCGCCGAGCTTCGTTTCCGTCAGGTACTTGCAACGGCAGCTGGCGCACCTGGTACTGGTACCGATGCGGCAACTCCTGTTAGCGGTGTCTCTGCAGAGCTCAATGCGCAATTTGCCGCACTTGATTGTACAAATCCTGCAAATCTTCAAGGCACTGGTGCGGATTCACCATCCGAAACAATCGTTGCCTGTGATCGCAGTGGCTTTAGCAAGTTCGTCTTGGCACCAGCAGAAGTTCTAGGAACTCAGGTTTCAAAGGCTGAATCTGGTCTCGATACACAGGCAGGAAGCGTATGGACTGTATCTCTTACCTTTAATGGCGAGGGTACAAAGGCCTTTGGCGCACTCACCAATCGCGTCACATCACTTGCCTCACCACAGAACCAGGTAGCAATTGTTCTCGATGGTCTAGTTGTTTCTGCTCCTTCGATCAACGAAGCAATTCCTTCAGGAAATGCTCAGATCACGGGTAACTTCACACAGGTTGAAGCGCAAGACCTTGCAAATGTATTGAAGTACGGTGCGCTTCCACTTGCATTCGACCGCGGTGAAGTCCAGCAAGTATCTCCAACGCTTGGTGCAGATCAACTCGAGGCTGGACTTCTTGCAGGTGCACTCGGAATGCTCCTCGTCTTTATCTTCTCGGTGATCTACTACCGAGTTCTCGGCTTCGTAACTGTTGCATCGCTTGTCGTTGCTGCGGGCATGCTCTACCTCACCTTCTTGGTCTTGGGAGAAGCAATTGGCTTCACTCTTACCTTGGCGGGAATCGCTGGCGCAATCGTGGCGATCGGTGTTACCGCCGACTCGTTCATTGTCTACTTTGAACGTATCCGCGATGAGGCACGCGAAGGTCGCTCACTTCGTTCAGCAGTTGAATCAGGTTGGTTGCGTGCTCGTCACACCATCATCGTCGCTGACATGATCTCTATTCTCGCTGCAGTTCTCCTGTACTTCTTCGCAGTTGGCGGCGTTCGTGGCTTCGCATTTACTCTCGGTCTTACAACTTTGATTGACCTCTTAGTTGTCTTTATCTTCACGAAACCATTGATGACACTCCTTGCAAAGATTAATTTCTTCTCATCAGGTCATCCGTTATCAGGGCTCTCAGCGAAGAGCGTCGGAACTAAGAGTCCAATGACTCGCGGTTCAGCTACATCAGAGAACGTGGAGGGTTAATCAGATGGCTCGACTTTCAGGACTAGGTAACCGTCTCTACTCAGGTGAGACATCATTTAATATCATCGGCAATCGCAAGCGCTGGTATTCAATCTCTGCTGTCTTTGTATTGATTTCTATCGGTGCACTTGCTATTCAGGGTCTACACCTTGGTATCGAATTTAAGGGTGGCTCTTCATATACCGTCAACAAGGCTGGCATTAGCGTTGAAGATGCTCGTGCGACCGTTGAATCAGTTGGCATCGAAGGCGAACTTATTGTTCAGAAGATCGGTGATTCAAAGATCCGTGTTCAGACTGGAACGTTGACACCTGCACAATCTTCAGCTGTCGAGAACGCGCTCGTTGCAAAGTTTGCAGTTGCACTTGAGGATATTGATACGCAGATTGTTGGACCATCATGGGGTAAGGAAATTACTAAGAAGGCGCTCTACGGTCTGATTGCCTTCCTCCTCGCTGTGATGCTCTTCCTCGCAATGACATTTGAGCCAAAGATGGCGATTGCCGCAATTGTTGCGGTGGTTCACGATGTTTTGATCACTGTTGGAATCTATGCAGTGGTCGGCTTCGATGTTACGCCTGCAACGGTAATTGGATTCTTGACGATTCTCGGTTATTCGCTCTATGACACAGTTATTGTCTTCGATAAGGTTCGCGAGAACACTAAATCGATCGCAGCTTCAGGAAAGAGCACATACTCAGAGGCTGCAAACCTCGCCGTCAATCAGACAATCGTCCGTTCAGCTAATACTTCGATTATCGCCCTGCTTCCAGTGGGATCGATTCTCTTTGTCGGCGCTGGACTTCTCGGTGCTGGTACGCTCAAGGATCTCTCACTTGCGCTCTTTATTGGCCTAGCCGTTGGTACATACTCCTCAATCTTTATCGCTCCACCATTCCTGGCAGCTCTTCGCGAGAAGGAGCCAGCGATGATTGCACTTGCTAAGCGAGTAGCAGCACGTGGCGGAGCAGCCCCAGTTGCCGGTGAAGTTCGCGCGGTGCGCCCTTCAACTGGCAAGGGTCCACGTAATCAACCAAAGCGCAAGGGTCGCAAGTAACCCTCTCGATTTATGGCTGACCTATCTCTGATTGACCCTCTGATTGGGTCTTTAAGAGAGCATTATGAGAACGTCGATGAAGAGCTACTTCGTCGCGCATTCACTGTGGCCAACGAGGCTCATGCCGGGCAGGTTCGTAAATCAGGCGAGGAGTACATCACTCACCCGGTAGCGGTTTCAGAGATTCTGGCAGAGCTTGGTCTCAATACAACAACGGTCGTTGCATCGATCCTGCATGACACAGTTGAAGATACTCCTTATTCACTTGAACAACTTCGCGTTGACTTCGGTGATGAGGTTGCCAACTTGGTTGATGGCGTTACCAAGCTCGATAAATTAACTTACGGACCAACTGCCGAAGCTGAGACAGTTCGCAAGATGGTAATTGCAATGTCTCGAGATATTCGA
>JBDLWK010000006.1:0-19999 GCA_039804335.1 Actinomycetota bacterium | reverse complement strand
AATAGCTTGAGATCTTGATTTCTTGAACTTGGCGCAGTGACCACAACGCCCTTGGCTGGGCTTGGGAATGCTCCAGTTGTTAGCCATCCACTATCGATTTTTAGTGGAATTGCTGTGTACGGCGCTAGCTTCTTGAAGAAAGCGAGTGCATCGCTGGATGTCATCTTTGCCTTAATAGGTTTTCCATTTGTGTCCGTAGTACTAGTTAGCTCAAACCAGACTCCTGCTAGCACTCGAAAGAATGTTCCACTGCCCAAAAGACTTTTCTGTCGCATTTCTGAAGGCGTTAGTTTGAAGTCTGTCGAAAAAGCCTCGCCTACGGCATCTAAGAATTGACGCGCTTTTCTCTCAAACTCACCATCCATTCGACCGATCTCCTGATTACGGCTAACTCGACCAGTGATACCTACCGAGAGCGCGCGAACAGAATCGGCTAATGTCTTTGCAGAAATCAAGAAGGTTGAATTTCCTGCAACACGATCTTTGTTAAAATCCACTCGATCAGCGAGCAATGGATGTGGGTTATCAGTTGCTACAACACTAGTAACGCGATTGACAATTTTTGATTGATCAAAGCCAATCGATAGGGCTTTGACCATTCCTTTAGCGTTATTGGCGATATCAGCAAATATTTGTCGTGCCTCTTTAGCAGAGTCGCAAATCAGAATATCAATGCCGATTGATTCTTGATTACTGCGGTCTAATTGAAATTCAGCTTTTTCGACACGTTCTTTTGCTTTCTCAATGACAGCTGAGTTTCCTGCTTTCATTGCTTCCGACAAGTGAAGTCGCGCATCGACTAATTCCTTGTTTAATCTTTGAATCCAAAGATGAAATCCGAGAATGCGATGCTGCCCGTCTAGAATGCGAATTGACTGTCGAGCATTTCTTGGCACCTGAAGAACTCCGAAAACCGATACTGCTTCGTCGACAAGGGCGTTAAGTTCTGTGATGGGGTTAAACTCGAGAACCCCACGTGGGCACCAGAGCAACAGGCTGGGACTTGCCCATTCTTCATTGTCTGCGACATAGTCACGAAAGAGCTTTCCACGGTTCTCATCCACAATTCGGTTATCGTCCTGCTCGACACCAATCGGTGGCGCTTCAACTCCGATCGTGAGCTGTGAGATAGACATGTCTAGGTGGAATACAGGCCTTCCTCCCATGTATTTTCTGGTCGCGATAAAGGTGTCCTCGCGGTGGTATCCAGTGAGGACCTTGCCTGCTAGTAGCTCGTTGCTCATTTGCGACTCCTTGTAGTTAATATGTTACGTAGAGTATTAATTTTTTAATTCCTTGTCAAGTATTTAAAACTCTTTTTACAATTTAATCGCAGATTAACTACTCTAAATGCCCCGGGAACCACGTTGAAGGGTCAACTTTCGCTAGAAAACCCCATGAATCTCCAAAATAAGCCGCTATCTCACCGGCGGGCGTGACCCTGAGTCTCCCACCGCTCGGTTTCCGGGCTATCAGAAGCGCCCCCAGAGTATTACCTTCAGGCACCAGGTCTCCGAGCAGTTCATCAGAATTGCGATCCCTAACGCTGCCATTCATGTGCAAAGTGTAGGAATGGGATGTAAACGGCCCAGCAAGGGGCGTACCAACGCTGGCTTCATCATCACTAGTGAAGCGCCCAAGCTCCGACACGATCACAGAGGCGATCTCGGTGGGTTCTGGCGCCTCCTCTGGTTCATCTTCAACGTCTGGAGTGATGTGTTCAATTAGGGCTTTGCACTCCCTTACGACAGGAAGTTCAAGCGACCAAGCTATTTTGCTCACAAGAATGCAGAGAGACTTCAATTGTTCTGAATCAGCACGGATGGAATTGTGCACCCAAAGGTGTCTTTCGCCTAACAAGTCCTCTAGTCGCTTGTAGAAATCTTTCCAGTGAGCGGGGGGCACTAGGGCGCTTACAGGACCCCTTAATGGGGATTGGCTTTTTTGAACCAATTCCTTGAGAAGTACTGACGGGTCAGTATAATTCTGGTCTGCTCCCACATTCTGAATTTGCATTTCCACCAGCCAGTTTTGGCCCTTAGATTTAACTAAAGATTTATTTATAAAGTCAAAGAGATCAGCAGCAAATACATTGATAAGACCACTACCTGCCGAATTGACCTGGATGGGAATATCGAGGTTCGGCATTGCTATTCTATTTTCCATCTTTTTTACTCTCCAATAAATTAGTTGACTCCATGCAGTTCCCACCTGACGCGAATTCCATTACATCCCATTTATACAGGTTCATACTTATGCCCGGGAGATTCTCCCCGTCAATACTTCGAATTACTAGTGTCATTAAGAAATACTTGTCTTGAAATTGAGTTAATCCTTTCAGCTGGACATCCACACTTGCTCGCAGGAAGGTCCCTTGGGCACAATTCGGGTCACATTTATTGACGCTGTAACTCCCAGTCCCCTGTGCACCAGATTCATCCCATCGTGACCAGTCAATCTGATCGAGGTACATTCAACCATCCGCACAGGAAACGGTGATTGCCACTGGCTTTTGTGCCGGGTGCTCATAATCCCAAGTAAGGACCTGTGAGGGGCTTACTTGGGATTTTTTGACTCCGGGAAGAGAAATATCGCCACAAGTGAGAAAGGGCTAGCAAAGCACTTGTGGCGATAATCCTTCTCTTAGGCATCGCAAATCGTCTCTTCGATATTGGCGATACGTTCAAGGCGAGTCTTTGGGTTCTCATCGCGATTGCGCATCTTGCGAGCGCGGGTCTTCTCAGAGAAGTTCTCATTGAGCCGCTTCGATGAGTAAGAGATGTCATCAAATGCAGCCGATTGAGCGAGCGCATCCATCTCATCAGCCTCTGATGTGATGATCTGAAGTGACTCTGCGGAGTCTTCATCAATGGCGCAGATTTCACTCGCCTCACGACGCAAGCGCTCTGCTGTGCTCTTCAGGCGTGATGATGCCTTCTTGTTGTCACCGCTTCCGAGCTCTTGGATAGCCGTTGCCTTCTCTGCCTGTGCGGTGAGAATTAGGCGCTCAGCGCGGACAACGGGGTTTGCTGTGCGCCCCTTAGCGACATCATCTGGCACGACATTGACCTGTACTGGCATCGAAACTGAGATCTCCTGCATCGATGCCACATCGAGATACTCCAAGGTGATGTCTGCGATTGTTGCTAGTCCTAGCGCTGGCATACCTGGCACTTCGATATCGATGACAAAGCGGCGGTTCTCACCCGCATAGATATCTCCCAGCTGCACGACATATGTCTCGCCATCCATGTAGTGAGGAAGGCGCTGCAAGATCTCAATCCGTGGGTTGGTGGTGAGCTGCGGTGATGGGGTGAAGCGCAGGACAGCGTTGACGACAGACTTCTCAAGTAGATCATCGACCTCTGCGGCTATTGCACCGATCGCCTCATCGATTGTGTAGGCGAAGCGATGGGCTCCATTGCCGCCTTGTGCCAGCGCTTCCAGGATGCTCTCGTCATAGCCGGTGCCAAGACCGATAGTCGATGTGGTGATTTTCTTTGTGGCATTAGCTGATGCAATCTGTGAGAGGACCTTAGGGTCCTTCTCCCCTGCATTGGCATGGCCATCTGAGATCAGAAGCAGCGTGGCACCAGCATCAGTTGCCACACGTGAGAGCTCACGGAGTCCCATGGTGTAACCACCTGAGATATCTGTGCTGCCGCCGGTCTGCATATCTCTTACCGCCTTGCGAAGAGATGGGATGTGGTGATCTGCCATGGTGCGCATAGGTGCAACGACTAGTGCTTGATCATCAAAGGCGATGAGACCAAATGAATCTTGTGGCGCTAGGCGGTCAATCAGTTTGAGGATTGATTCCTTTGCTGATTCAAAGACTGGTCCAGACATAGAGCCACTTCGATCGAGAACAACTTCTACTGCCTGTCCTGGGCGTGCTTGTGCGGCATCTGAGATAGGCGCTGTCATATCGATCATCATCGTGACCTTCTCAGTTGATTCAAGAGCGACGAGGTCGATATCGAGGATTGCTTTTACATTCATGGTGGTTCCTTTCGGTTGAAATTCAGGTCTTTGTGGGGCCTCTAAGTAGTAAGACGAAAAAGAGGCGAGAAAGTAATCAACGTTTTGAAAGTTTTTTATCCGTGTAAACGGATACATGGCCCATGGTGTTGCGGGCAGGGCGAAGCGTTAGAGGGCAGGACCGATCTCTCGGAGGGTATTTATATGTATCGCTGACATAAACCCAAAGTAGCGGGGACCACCGACAAATGAGCCAGGGCTTAGCGCAGCGGGCTCTCGAAACGCTCTGAGAGCGCCTCTTGGATGCGGCGAATCTGGTTGGAGACCGCTTGATGGCTTCCATAACCGAGCTCTGCTGCTATCTCATCGGTATCAAAGCCCGCTGCATAGAGGAGGATCAAGCGTTGATGTTTATCCGATAGCGCTGCCAGGATTTCATCTACAGACTCTTGCACCATGTATGCACTCTTTGGTCCGAGCAATGTGGACTTCAATTCATTCTGAAATTCGCGGTCATCGATATCTACATTGGTTCCAGCGCCTCGGGCGGTGACCTTTCGCCAGCGATCTATATAGGCATTCTTAATTGTGAGGCGAAGCCAGGCTTCAACATTTGCGGGGCGGACATCTTGAACAAGTAGCTTCTCAATTGCCTGCGCCGCATAATCTTCTGGTCCCAAGCTTGTTACCTGGCCGCGACGGATTGATGCTTGACGGGCTACTGATTGCCACATCTGCCATTCATCCATTGTCACATCATCTTGCCAGCGGGTCATTTGTCATCTGACCAATCTGTCTCTGACCAGATGAAGGTAATTTTCTCGTGGGTTGATAGAACCTTGATGAACCCTTCTCTCTCTTCCTGAGTAGATTCTTTGAGAAGGGCATAGAGATCTTGTGGGGTTTTTACTGAGTAATGGTGAAGCAGGGCTTGAAGTCCATCGCCTGTGACCTCGGATTTCTTCTCTGTGCCCGTGCCGCCGGTGATACTTCCGATGAGGTAGGCATCGTTAGAGATAACCTCGTTCTCAAATGTAATGGTCAGCGAATCGCCAAATGCGGTTTTGATATCGAGGGATGCCATTTGCATACTTTCCCACTTATTTTCAGGATTGGTAAGGCGTAATTGGTCAAAGAGTTAGCTTATTTGCAAAGTAGCCCCGAGTGACTAAATCCCGGGGCTACTAAGTGTGCGTACCCCTGGCGGGAATCGAACCCGCTACCTCCAACAGAGTCAGTGTGGCGATCTATCCAATGATCTACAGAGGTACGCGGGAGAAACTTAGGTGGCGGTAGAAACTGAAAAAGATGTGTTGGTTTTAGGTGTGGATAAGTTCATCGGAATTTGATCCCATCTCTCTGCTATCGTTTTCTTAGTCAGTGTGGTGCAATGGACTACAAGAATCCCGTAGAGAAATCTGCGGGATTCTTTTTTTATGAAATGAATGGTCAGGAAATCTTTACTGGCCACTACTTCACCGCTTTTGTCGGCGGCTAGAAGTAATCTCAGCCCATGAATGAAATCGAAGCCACAAATTCTGGCGCCAGCCTTGAATCTCCAGAGTCCACTGAAGCTGCTGTGATCGAGCGTGTGGCCACCTCGGTGAAGGTGACGGCAGCCTTGGGCAAGGTCTGGAACAACTCACATTTGTGGCGGGTGATGACACTGCTTCTCGTCGTCGCCCTTGGGTTGCAGGTTGCTACGACGCAACCACTGAAAGATTTCTACTCACAGACCGATCCAGATACCAATGGCTATGTTGAACCTCGCAATCTCGGTGCAATCATTGAAAAGCTCGATGCCAGCGTCGTCTCGATTTACTGTGAGATCAACGATGAAGACAGCATTCAGGGCACCGCATGGTCTTTCGACTATGAAGATGTGACCAATACAGGCAAGTCAGCGCTGATGACAAATCACCATGTCGTTGAAGATTGCATCTCTGGCGGAAGGCTCACCATCGAGGATTACTGGGGTGATACATATGAGGCGCGCCTTGAAAGTTACGATGAATATAACGATCTTGCAATCGTCAGCACCGACCATAAGATTCCTGCTCTTACCTTGGCCAGCTATCCCCCAGCAGGTGGTTATTGGGTAATGGCATATGGATCAGCCGATGGTTATATTGGCTCGATCGCTACCGGAAACATCATCAATCTCGATGAGTACGGCGATCTGCTGATTACAGCTAATCTATCTGGCGGAAACAGCGGCGGACCGTTGGTAGATAACGAAGGCAATGTCTTCGGCGTTAATACCTGGTCGGCCAATAATGAGAAGGCCAATACTCAATACAACATCTCTGTCAGCTTGGATTCATTCTGTGATGAGCTCCTTGCCTGTGATGGCGACACATACTGGGATTGGGATAGCTAGTAGTAGTCAAGGGCTCACAATTTGAGCTAAGTGACCAGGCGATTTAGAGAATTTATATTGTGACTTCTTCTCGCTAATCGCTGACTTCACGTTATCAAAGAATTTACTCATCGCCGGGAGATTCCTTACAAATCCAATAACTTTGACTTCTTAGCATCGTATTCATCTTGGGTAATCAACCCATCGGCAAGTAGCCCCGCCAACTTTCTAATCTGATCGGCAACATCGATTGCAGCTGGCGCTGCAGGTGCTGCCGCACTAGATGCCATATTGGCGAGAAGGTTCTTGGCTTTCTGGGCAAAGTTCTCTGCTGTCTTGGTATCTACCTGAGTCAACTCTTCATTCGATTGCGGTCCAGTTGTCTTTAGCGCACCACCGCTCAGCATCGACTTGCTATATGAGACACCAGAGATGAGATGGATAGGCAGAAACTCACCTGATCTATTTGATTTCAGCATTCCGCGACGGAAGACATGAAGTCCCTTTGTTGAGATGATCCATACAGTGCTCTGCTTCTCTGATGCTCCATAAGCTGCAGCATGGATTACCGCATCGGCAGGAATCTCTGGCTCCATCTCTTCGGCAGTTGTCCACTTCTGGCCAATGCCGCCCCACTGCTTTGCTCCAGCGAGTGCCTTTTCTAAATCTTCTCTCATGAGAAAGCCCCTTTATTCAATCTGTACCAGTTTGGCTCTGGTTGCTATCGGAACAGTTTAAATTTCAAAGTCGGAAATCGGATTGAAATGACTGGTTAGAAATTTTGAGCTTGGAACCTCCAAGATCTAGATGTGCTTCGTCTTTTCGCCTAAACCAATCCCTACTCCAAACTGAAACTGATCACGGTTTTCTGCGTGCCTGCATTGGTCGTATATGTGTAGTCATTTCCGACGCGCACCGTGGTCGAATATCGCAAACCTTCCTCAAGGCCACAGGAGAAGAATGCGCCTACCTGTTGGCTTCCATTTCGATCATTCCAGTACCCAAGGGCGAGGCAATCGCCGGTGTTCTTATCTGCTTGGAAGATTGAGAAGCTTAACTTTCCACAGCTGACGCCAGGCTCGTTGTCATTTACCGTGATACTCAAATTAGAGCTACCGCACGAGGTATCAATAGTGGTCTTTCCTGAGCTCACATATTCCTTCTTTGAGCAGGCGCCATATTTCTTGTCGTCACAATCTTTTACCCATTCAAGAACATCAAGAGCGTCACTGAAGGACCAAAGAACCTTCTCGTTCCAATAATCCCAATTGAAATCCGCTCCACAAATGCCTGGATCAGATGTCGGGTCGCCAATCATTGGAGAGCCGAAATAGCTTCCAAAAATGCTTGCGACGACAGGGCCAATGTAGGTATCGGCCTCTAGCCAATCTCCATTGAGGTATTCATCGCGATCTGCAGGTGAAAGCAATTCGCCTTCTGTCTTCTCAAAGAAATACTCTAAAAGATCAAGTTCTTGCTCGGAATCACCATAGAGATCTGATTTAGTACCCGAAGCATCAGTTAAGTAAGGAAGATTGCTAAACCTAGGTTCATTAAGGAACGGCACCGCCGATAAAATAGTTTCTTTCATCTCTGCTCGCTGATCGGCTCCGCTGAGCAATTTGAAGGATTCCCAGCTTTGATACTCCTTGATTTCACTCAAGTCAGAGACAAACTTGGCAACTTGCCCCTTCATCGTTGCACAAGTTCCGGTCTTATCTTTCAACGCTCTCACACCGCTTGCATCACCGGAACCAGAGCCACAACTCGAAAGGAGGCCGCCCATGAGAACTAAAGTGAGCAATCCTGCTAGAACTTTTCCAGGGCTGCGGCGATTCATCAGAAACTCGTCTCTTCTCTGACCCACAGTTCAGTGAGTCCAATAGAAGAATTCTAAATTTCGTTGGGTGACAATTACAGAAGATGACTGGTTAGAGATTTAACGTATCTGGTCAAGCTTCTCAACAACGCCCGGATAAGTTGGCTCATCGACCAATATCTTCTCTAGATCCTTGGCCGCCATCGACTTCTTGCCCATGGCGATATAGGTATCGGCGCGCTCAAAGCGGGCGCGATGGAGCAGCTCTTGCGATCTATCTTTCTTTGCCAGTGCCCGCTTAAAGCATTCCAGGGCTGCCTCATTTAAGCCCTTGCCTCGAAATGCGACTCCCCTCAATATCAGGAGCATCGCGGTGGCATCATCTTCATTTTCAATATCTTCTGTCGTCTCAATCGCGGCATCAAAGTCGGCCATTGATATCTCGATATCGGCGATAGAAATAGCGACCATCTGATCGGCATCGAGCTCGCTTAATACGTTGAGAGCATCTTCATAACGTTGATCATCTTGCAGTAGCTCTGCATAGATGAAACCGAAGAGTTGCTCGTTATAGGGCAAGAAGGTCCAGATGCCGTGGGTGATGCGAGTCTGCGGATAGATGGCAGAGAGGTATTTGATTACTAGTTTGTCGGCGAAGATAACTGAGCGGTTCTCCCAAAGACCATCGGCCCAGCCTTTTGCCTCAGCGCGATACTTCTCATCTGTAATCGCATGCAGGAAAGTGATTAGCTCAAGACTGTAGCGAAGAGAGTCGTGTTCGGCGCGAAGAGCTTTCGCCTTACTCAATACCTCTTCGGCGCTATCTGTGTGATCACGGTGATAAACATCGAGGAGAAAGGCGCTCAGTGCGCGCTCGGCCTTGCCTGAGAAGAGCCCAGGCGTTGGAATCTTCGATCCCATTGATTGGTTGAGCTCGGCAGATATCTCTTCTCGAGTCTTCTGTGGCTCGGTCGCAGCTCGTGAAGATCTTCTTCCGCTGCTGAGAGTTTCGGTGGCATAGAGACCGGTGCCAGGAATTCCGGCGCTGACTGTGCGACGACCCTTTGAATTAATTGTGTAGCGCGCCCCCGGAATACCGAAGGAGAGGCCAACTGTGCTCTTGCTGAAATTGAGGCGAACACCGGGCATCAACTTCATCGATCGGCGGAAGCGAATACTCATATGCGCAATCTAGTCGTTATTAATTGTAGAGAAAAGAAAATCGCACCCCACAACCTTCCCGTTGCGGGGTGCGATAGAGCCTTTTCTTACTTACTCGGCTTTAATTGCCCGTCCAGTTGCTCTCCATTGTGTGCTGGAGAATGACCAGACTGAACCCTTCTGAACATACTTAAATTCATCGAGGGCATTTCCACCAAGTGCCTTCACCTTTGCGGCAAGAGTTGTCTTCAGCTCATCTAGCGGCACGTTCTGACGATTAGAGATCGCCTCAACGTTACCAAGATTTGAACCGCCTTCGATGACACCTTCAGTGAAGAAGATTCCATCATGCTCTGTGCCCTTACGGCCAAAACGCTCTAGCATTAATTAGACATCCTTAGATAGGAAGATGACGAGCTCTTGGCGTCCACCAGTAAGTGATGGGAACTCAGCTGATGTCACTCCATCAATCTGCCAACCCTCTTTACCCATTGCATTGAGCGCTTCTTCAATCTTCTCTGGGTTGAACTTTCCGCCGAATGCGCGGTCCTTCTGAGTCATAACTTTAAATACCTTCACGGCACTCTCCTTTTCTGACAAGCCAGGTGGCTTTGCGCCAAGGCTAGGATTGCCAGCTCTGGGAATCAACGCCATGAACGGTCAGAGTTAAGAGTTAATCTTCCTCGATAATCTCGGCGGCAAGTAGCCATTGGCGGAGCAAGATAATCGTTGAGATAAAGGCGATCGCAATTGCCGGATAGAAGACGAAGAGGTCGAACTTCACCCCTAGGCGAGGGTCTCCTGGCATCAGCGTGCGGGTCTGAATCAATGTGAAGACGGTGCTTCCCGACCAGACCAGGCCGCTCAGGGAGGCCTTTCTTCTACTCAACATAATCGAACGAATCAGGAAGAGCATGCTGATTGCACCGCCCATGAAGATAAGACCCAATAGGCCGACGATCAGTACCGTCAATTGCGATCTCTCGATGCGAATGACTGTGTAGAAGGAACCATCCATTTGATAGGCAACGCCATCATCGACCGAGACATTATCTGCATTGCGAGACTCGAAGTCATATTTCATCGTCCAATTAGGAATCACTGCAGAGTATTCGACCACGTTAATGGGAAGGGTCTCTCTCACATCATCAATCGGTGATGCGGTGGCGCCTTCATCGGTGATGAAATCTACAGTGCCAGTGATATTTGCTGAGTACTTATCAAAGGGATAGATCTGGTCGGTGGCTCTCGATGGAAAGTCGAAATTTGTAACATCGAGAGTGAATTCAATACTGCGCAAGAAGTCGTATTGGTCGTAATGGAGTTCGGTATTGATCTCTCCGACATCAACGGTGGCGGCATCGAGGAAGACATCGGTCTTATAGAGAACTCGGACTGAGCTTCCAAATGAATCTGCATACTCTGAGGGTGGGTAGATCCAGATTCGACCTTTCATCAACATTCCTTCAGGATCGAAATCGACCATGCGGATATAGGCATTGACGCATTGGGTCTTGCCATCGACCTGGCATTGACCATCCATTTTGGCGCTGAGCTGATCAAAACGTGGTGCGCCAGAGGATGAACCAGCATCAAGTGAGTTAGCTACACCGATGAAGATACCGATAAGCAGGATTGAGATAGTCCAGAACTTAAGCTGGCGGATGCGATCGAAGATCATTGCGACTTACCTACCTTTGTCGATGTGAGGAAGGAAATAATCTGCTCACCATAATTTGTGGGAAGTTTTGGACTATGGGCACCACCGGTGATGCGCCATAGAACTGTAGGTGCCTTACATCCTGCAAGAGTATGGATAGTTGTTTCTGCGCCAGAAATCCCTCGATCGAAATCTTTTGTCTTTAGAGCGATCTGAGTAAAGGGCGATTCCTTGCATTGATTTACAGCAGCGATCCGATTGACCGTCTCTTCGGCTGCGGTATAGGGATGGAAGTTGTGGACTCCCCCGCCAAATTTAATGGTGGAATCTTGAGTTCCATGAATCTGCAGGAAGGAGAATGGTCTATCGCTTTCGCATTGCGCATCGCGATCCATGGCACCTGCCAATGAGACAACGCCAGCGATTCTTCCGGTGGTGCAGGCAAAGGCGATCGACATAAATCCACCATTAGAGTGGCCGACCATGTAGATGCGGTTTTGATCTACCGGCAATTCAAGAGCAACTTCATCAATGAGCGCGCTGATATAAGTGATGTCATCGATTTCAATGCCGGGCTTCTGGCAACAAGCCTTTGCTGCATTCCATACCCGTCGGCCATCGAGGCCCACGGTGCCATCGGGGGCGAGGAAGATAATCCCCGCCTTCTTTGCAGCAGCGGCAAGCTTTGTATTCTTCTCTTGGCGCTCTCCACTCGATGATGCGCTATGCATCAAGATCAGAAGCGGTGCAGGTTGAGTCAGCTTCGCCGGTACTTGAACCGTCACCGGGCGATCACCACCGACAATCAGCGCCTGAGGTGCAGCCATCGCCGGTGCGAAAGATGCGATCACCGCTAGGGAGATCACTATCGCCGCGCGAGCTCGGTTGGTAGTTAAAGCCACCCGCATAATCTAGTGGCTTACTTAACTCCCGTCACCGTGATTGCCTGTGTGCGATAGGCAGAATTCCGAGTATCACTGCCGGAATATCCAAATGTGACAGAACAGCTGCCGTTTGCCACGCCAGTTACGGTGAACTGAGTGTGGGTGCCAGTTGTCAGTTCATAAGGAGAGACGTTAGAAACTGAGCAGATAGCCGGTGTATTTGATACAGCAGTCGAGATATGACCGATGCTATTGCGTCTATTATTCATCGATGCATTGATGAATCTATTCTCGACGACAAAGAGCGCGCTTGCCTTACCAGTAATGATTGAGGAGTAACGACTCAATCTAACCGACATATTTGCCTTGTTGAAAGTGATTGATCGGATGACAGGTGCAGCAGCTGCCCAACGATCGTCACCCGGTTGGGTTGCTTCGATGGTGCAGATATTGCCATTGCCCACTACACCAGCAGCTGAGGTCACTGAGTAGCTTGTCGCCAAGGTAGACACTGCGCAGACATTTGGAGTCAGTGAGCGAAGAGTTACAGGTAGTCGAGATCCAGAAGATGCGAAGAATGTTGAAGTTGCTCCGATCTCACTTGTACTTGGCAGGCTCATACCGATGCTCTGGCGAACATTTGCACCTGGTTCTGGAACCACCATTCCTGTAATTGTTTTGCTTAGGTATGTTGTAGATGCGAGCCAGTAGCTATTTCCAGCAAATGATGCACTGATCTGACATGTGCCATTCCAGAGCGCCTTCACCGTCACCTGAGTATGTGCGGTCGATGTGCCTACATAATCTGCTGATACGACCTTACAGACTGTTGGCGTTGCGGATGCGACCACAAGTGCTGGGCTGCCGGCAAGTGACTCATTAAGAGTTGGTTGCGATGAGCTCTTCACGAGCAGATCAACAGTGCTACCTGCTGTGGTGATTGCACCATTCCAGGTGGCAGCTACATATGTGTTCTCCTTGCGGAAAGAGATTCCGCGAGTAGAGGTAGCTGCTACGCCGTAGGTTCCGTTTCCAGCTTGCGATGCAATCACATAGCAATATGCAGGTGCTGATGAGATCGGAAGTGCGTGAGTCAGAACGGTCTGTGAATCAACGGTTTCAATCTTGCAGACCGCAGGGGTGTTGGTAGCAAATGTCACCGGCAGGCCAGAAGTTGAGGTAGCTGTCAGTACCGTTGGTGCAGAGCCATAGAAGCGAGAGCTTGGTGCATTGAATGTAATTGACTGTGCGAGGCGAACCCAGCGGATTGTGCGAGTCACAGTTGGCGCTGCCGCCCATCGTGAATCTCCAGCTTGGCTTGCCTGCAAAGTACAGAGATTGTTATCGCCTTGGAGGCCATCTGCACTTGTCACAGAGTAAGCGCCATCTGAGCCTTGAGTCACCGAGCAGATAGTTGGCGTAGTTGTAGTGATCACCACTGGAAGCAATGAGGTTGCCTTCGCACTCAATGAAACCTTGGTACCAAATGGCGCGCTGCTCTGTGGTGAGAATGCGATTGCCTGCGAGGCAGCAGCACCTGGTTGTGGAGTTGTCACGCCGGTGATCTGGGTAGAGATATTTGTAGTAGTTGATACCAGTGATGCATTTCCAGCATATGAAACCGATAGCTGGCAGGTGCCATTCCAGAGCGCCTTAATGGTTGCCTTGGTATGAGCTGATGCAGTGCCCGCATATTCAACGTTCTCAACGAGGCAGACCTTAGGTGTCAGCGTTGAAATACGGAGCGCTGTTGTGCCTGTTGTCGTCTCATCAAGGCGAAGACCGGCGAGGTCATTGATGAGTGCGTTAAATGTTGAGCCGCTTGCGCTATATGGAGTTGTCCATGTTCCCTTGAGATTTACATATGGGCGTCTCCACGTCATTGTGCTCTGGCCTGTTGCCGCAGCCCAACGATCATCGCCTGCTTGAGTACCTCTCAAAATACATGAGTTGGTATCTCCAGTAAGACCGGGAGCAGAAGTTACAAAGTAAGCTCCAGCAGAGTTCTGAGTCACGGTACAGATTGCAGGTGTTGTGGTTGTAACAACCACAGGAAGTCCTGATGTTGCACGAGTCGTTACCGGAATCGATGCACCGAAAGATGCAGCCAAGGTGGCGGCGATGCTGATTGATTGAGGTGCGTTTGCACCTGGTTGTGGGGTGCTCATGCCTGAGACCGCCGCAAAGCTGGTAAGAGTCGACGCAAGGTATGTTGCATTTCCACCGTAGGTGATTTTGACCTGGCAGGTGCCATTCCAAATTGCCTTGATAGCAGCGCGAGAATGAGAAGTCGATGTACCGAGATACTCGACTGTGCCTACTCGGCAGATATTTGGTGTCAATGATGTGAAGGTCAACGGCGTTGATCCCGTTGCGCTCTCGCTGAGTGGATTACTTGAAAGATCTGTGAGCGCCACATTCAGCGCCGATCCGTCGACAGTTATTGGCGTCGTCCAGGTTGTCTTCACGATTGTTGGAGTGCGTGTCCAGGTGAATGTACGCGATGAGGTCACTGCTGCATATCGATCATCACCTGCCTGTGTGGCAACGATGGTGCACTTCGATGTATCTGCCGGAGCACCTGCTACCGCCTGTGCTGCATATCCCCCATTGGAGGTAGTAACTACAGAACATGTTGCAGGAGTCGACGATGTCAGCGTTACAGCAAGTCCTGAGCTAGCTGAGACCGAGAGTGGATTGAGGAGCGAGATATCGCGATTAGGTGGAGTTGCGAAGTTGAGAGATTGGGCAACTTTGAGGAAGGTAATTGCGCGAGAAACACTTGCCGCTGATGCAAAGGTCTCGTCACCAAGTTGAGTTGCAACCACAATACAGGTTGCACTTGAAGTTGCTGTGATTGGTGTGGTCGGAACGAGCGTTGAGCTGGCTCCGTTTGTGACGATCTGGCATACGTTCGGTGTGGTTGTTGAGTAAGAGATAGCAAGGCCGGATGAGGCAGTTGCGGTCAATGATGTCGGCGCATCCACAAAGAGACGTGATGTTGGAAGGGTAAAGCTAATTGATTGTGGTGTTCGCGCTGGCATCAGAGTCTGCACGCTGACGATAGGTCCGAGCATCGATCCACCTTGATCGAGCAATGGACCGGTATAGGCGATGACCTTTGCTCGGAAATAGATGGTGCTATTTGGCTTTAACCCGCTGAGCAGATAGGTGACTGGGTTACTGACCGCATTGGTGAGAGCGAAAGGTGTTCCCTGAACGGTGATTGTTCCTGTCTCAAGGAGTGGATCAGTTCCATAGATGAAGTAGGTACGGGTATTGCTTGCACCTGGATTAACTCGTGTCTGTAGCGTCACGCTATTGAGAGTTTGATTTGTTCCGATGGTGTTGGCGATAACTGGCAATAAGGGATTGCCGGTATTTGTTAGCGGGGTCATCTTTGTGTGGCCAGCGGCATTAATCGCCTCAAAGCGGTAGTAATAGCGATATCCGGGGGTAAGGCCGGTCATATCTGCAGAGACCGTGACGGTATCAATACCTGTGTACTGAACAGGAAGGCTCACGACTCTAAGAGCTACTGACATAGCCTGATCTGCTGCATAAACAAGGCGAACAGATGTTGTCTGACCCATTGGGTTAATGCGGCCAGTAACTGTTGTGGTCGGAGTATTT
Organism: Actinomycetota bacterium; assembly: GCA_039804335.1. Classification (GTDB taxonomy): domain Bacteria; phylum Actinomycetota; class Actinomycetes; order Nanopelagicales; family Nanopelagicaceae; genus Planktophila. The sequence goes on along the minus strand of JBDLWK010000006.1, from coordinate 4,502 downwards.
AGCCCACCTGTAGGGCGAATTGTTTCAACTGTTGGCACGACTCCTACAACGGCAGGAGTTGTAAAGGTAATGACCTCAGATTGAACAGAGGCAGCGCTATTGCTTCCAACAACCTTGTAGTAATAAGTCGTTGAACCCTTGAGGAAAGAGATATCCAAACCGACATTGCGGGGCGTATTTCCACTCACGCTCTGGACATCAGCTAGCCCGGTCTGAGTATTGTTAATGAAATCTGGATCGGTGCCGTATACGAATGAGACGGTTGTCGCTCCATTGTTGGCATTGACCGTAGCGTTAAGTCGCGCACTCCAGCCGGTGACAGAGGTTGGGCTTGTTGCCACCATGCTTGGCGGTGTCACTGGTGGAAGCAGAGATTTGAATGAGGAAGCTGGCGTTGTAAATGAACCACTCTCATTACTTGCTGTGGCACGAATGAAATAAGTTGTATTTGGTTGTAGCCCATCCATTACCACCGGAACTGAGATTACTGCTCCTCCATCAAGGGCAGTTGGTGTCAGGTTGATGCTCTTTACAATCGAGGTGAAGTTTGCATCTGTTGCATATTGAAGCGATGCAGTAGTTGGAGCGTTATTGGGATTGATCTCTACATTTGCCTTCGCTTGCAGATGGGTGATTTCTGAGATTGTGCTCACCTGAACTGCAGGCGCCACAATCGCAGGTCCACCATCAGTTGGCGATACATAGAGCAAGTTATTGACTGTATTTGCGGTAAGGCCAGTGACAGCACCCTTTGTAGATTGAGAAGCTAGCGCGTCGGCAACTTGTGCCACTGAAGCTGATGGATTGAGACCAAGAAAGACCGCTGCCGCGCCTGTTACATGGGGCGTAGCCATCGATGTGCCTGAGATGGTATTTGCAGAAGAAGCTCCGTTATACCAACCACCGGTAATTGCAGATCCTGGGGCATGGATATCAACACATGTTCCCCAGTTTGAGTAAGAGGCCTTTGCATCTGTAATCGTCGTTGCGCCAACGGTAATCGCTGTTGGTGCGCTTGCTGGAGATCGAGTACATGCATCTGAGTTCTCATTACCTGCAGCAGCAACGACTGTAATGCCAGCATTTGTGAGACGGCGAATCGCATCATTGAGTGATGGAGATGCTGGTCCACCGATTGAGAGGTTAAGAACTGCCTGGCTCTTTGAATTCGTATTGAGCGGAGACATAATCCAATCAAGGCCTGCGATAACTGTCGCATAGCTTCCCGAGCCGGCGCAGTTAAGAATTCTTACCGGAACAACTCTGGCGCTCTTTGCAACGCCATATTGAGTTCCTGCAGCAGATGTAGCTACGTGGGTTCCGTGTCCGTTGCAATCGACAGTTCCGTTGCCATCGGCAATTCCGCTAAAGCCATTTGTCGAAATTCGACCGGCAAGATCGTCGTGGGCAAAGATTCCGGTATCGCCGATATAGATTGTCGAACCAGCACCTGCTGAACGGTAGCCATAAGAACCCTGATATCCCGCTGCATTTGAAACTACCTCACGCTGATCAATGCGATCGATACCCCAGGCTGCCGTTGGTGTCTGAGTCTGTTGAATCGCAAGGCCCGTAACAGGTTGGTCCTTTTCGATTGTCAGGATATTTGGTATCTTTTTCAGAAGCGGAAGCAACATATCTGGAAGCTTTACTACGAAGCCATCGAAGGCATATTGGTAGCGAGAGTTGATTGTTCCGCCGGCGTTCTTCACCGCGCTCTCAATTGCGGCACGTGATGCTGGGGTGATCTGGATGATGTAGTTTGAAGATGGGCCTAGTAAGGCAGCCTCTGCATGGGCAGATGAGCCCAAGGTGGCAGCCAGTGCAATAAAGACTGTTGCCATCGTGCGGAAAGACTTGCGCTTCAAAACTAGCATCTTGGGCTCCTGTGGGATTGATTCACTGGTGTAACCGTAAATCTCACCGCTTTTTATGCATCTCCCCTCAGATCCCAATGACTAGTCAGGGTAATGAGAAAGGGCCGCATCCAGGGTCAAATGCCATTTGATACGGCCCCTCTCGACAATATTTACTAACGTGACCTTGCCACGAGAACGCCAATTACTGCGAATACTCCAAAGAAGATTCCGAGGAATGCCCAGAGTCCTGCATTGAGATTTTTCTTCTTCGCCTGTGTGTAGCAGAAGATTCCACTAGCGATCCACGCAAGAACAATTAATAGTTCCATTACATCTCTCCAATTTCACTAGGTGACTTTCTTGTACTGCGAAAATAATTGTAAGAATGAACAATCAAAAATAAATGCTGATTCTCACTTTGTGACTAGTCAAAAACTATGAGGCGAACTTCTTTCTCATCTTTGCTCATGCAGAATTTACTCATGAAAAATAAACGCGCTATCGCTGCGATTCTTGCAGCCTCACTTCTTACTCTCACAGCCTGCGGATCAGATTCATCTTCCGACTCTGGCTCTGATTTCAGCGCTAGCGATCTCGCTGATCTCTTCTCTGATTCAGCGAATGTGAGCTCTGTGAAGAATGGAACAGTTGGTGCTTGTCCATCAGCAACCCTTGGCGAAATGGCTGATGCATTTATGTCATCTCCATCGTGGGAAGAATTCACATCAACATCGGGAAATACCGTTGTTCAACTCACCGGCGAGATCAGCTACGACGGCTATCCGGCAGAGGCAGTTCTTCAATGGAGTGTTTCGGGTTCGACCTTTGATACCGAGTACTTTGGCATCAACGATGTCGGACAGAGCCTGATTACAGTTTCAGCGCTCTACTCAAAAATGTGTTCAGCGACCTACTAAGTCCCGGCGCACACTATCTAGGCTGGAAGCCCAGCCGAAGTAACCTTTTGAGTTAGTCACTGGCTCTCCTGACAGTATGTAGTTCCAGTAGATCAACGCTGGGCGTACCCGTGGAAACTCGTTGACCAAGCTCAGCCATTTTGCAGCTGCATACTGTGTTGAGTGCGAAGTGCCATAGTCGCTGCCATAGGTCGCTACTGTCTCGGTATCAATGACATACCCTGGCTCATAGATATCGACCTGTCCCATGGCGTAGTTGCTATAACTTGCAATAGCCCCCGACTTATCGAGTGCGCCCACCGCTACTGCATCATTTATACAGGCCGGCCAATTAATGATCTCGCTCTTGCTCTCATTGCCAGTAGGAAAGAATGAGTAGATGCCTTTCGCCTTAAGCCCGGCAATCTCCTTCTCGGTTGCAGGAGATGAGAGGCAGCGCCGCGCATTTGTGCCGATCTTATTGCTACCTTGAGAGATAGCTATGGCGCCGATGTTGTATGCCTTGGCGTTCTTATTTGCCCAAGCTAAAACCTTTGTTACGACCGACTCGCTCGTTGATAATCTGTTTCCGGATGGTGATTGGCCAATCACTCTCATCAAGATCAACTTCACATCTGGATATGCTGCAATTGCAGAACGAGCCATCTTGCTACCGTGGTTGAAGCCAGAGAACTTCAGCTGAGCTGCAGTGAGCATTGCCGCCGTGCCGCTCTCCTGAAAATTTGTGCCGTTAGGACAGGCATACCAATCCATAATGCAGAGCTGATAGACCGTGTGTGCTGCAATCACTGGATCTGAATCGCTAAAGCCGGTATCTGCGATAACGAGCACCTTGGGTGTTGGCTCTGCAGACCAGGCTGGAATCACAGCGATTGATAAGGCTGTGATGAGAAAGGCAATTCTGAGCTTCACATCTTCATCTCCGCCTCATCCGGCCCTTTTTATTCAGGTCGACCGGTCAAAAAAAGGCAGGCCCGGAGGAACCTGAGCCTGCCTTTGTGGGTAAGTATTTAGGGACGCGGACCGAATCGATTGTCGCCATCGCTCTCACGGATAGCGAGAATCAAGTTATAGAAAGGAACAATCTGAAACCAGCCGCTCTTTCCCGCATCGTGCATACGTCGGCAACCAGCTGCGGTAATAGGAATAATGAATCCGAGAAAGACGATGTTTCCAAGCGCACCATTACCTGTTGGATCAAATGCAGAGACAGCGATGATGATAAGGAAGTAGAAGAGTTGGAAGTACCAGTACTCGCTACGCGTTGCTCGCCCTTCGAATGTTGCATACTTTGAGAAGCATGCTGAAATTGCATTACCCATGTAGCCACCCTTTCTAGAGATGAAGTTCCCTAAAGTATGAACCTACTTCTCCGAAAATGCATGGATTTATAAGTATCGGAATTATGACCATTCATTGGAAGGTTTGATTCTCAGAGTGGCGCCAGAGCCAATTTACCCTTGGGGGATTCCTTAAGGAGGCATTACATGGCTAAGCAGGTAGTTGAGAATAGTAATTGGAATGTAAAGTTCGAAGAGTTCCTCGAGCGAATTATCTTCGGTGGGCGATGGCTCTTGGCTCCCCTCTATGTCGGCTTAATGCTCAGCCTGATCCCACTTCTCTATCGCTTCTTTAGTAACTTTTATGACTTGATGTGGCATATGACGGATTCAGATATGCACCACATCACCCTGAGCATCCTCGAGCTCCTCGATACCGTGCTCTT
>JBDLWK010000005.1:0-20717 GCA_039804335.1 Actinomycetota bacterium | reverse complement strand
AATGGCCGGCAGCGGCGCCTCTTCCCCGGCGTCGCTTTCGAAGCGACAGATCCGTCGGCCGGCGGTGACCAGAGATGAGTGACGAAAGTGCAGAAGATGTACCTGGTGACAAAGCATTTCAAAAGAGTAAATAGGAAATGGGGGAGTGATGCAACATATTTCAGTGATGCGCGATCGATGCGTTGATCTACTTACTCCCTCCATCCTTGCAGCTGAGAATCCTGTTGTTGTTGATGCAACACTTGGTTTGGGTGGACACACTGAAGCGTTGCTCGAGAAGTTTTCTCATCTCACCGTTATTGGGATTGATCGCGACCTTGATGCACTGGCAAAGGCGAAGTTACGCCTTGCCCCATTTGGAGATCGCTTTAAATCAGCGCATTCAATCTTTGACCAATTCTCAGATGTCGTAGATAGCTTTGGATATAGAGAGATCAATGGAGCGCTCTTTGACCTCGGAGTCTCTTCGATGCAACTTGATGAGGGCGTTCGTGGCTTCTCATATTCACATGAGGCTCCACTGGATATGCGCATGGACCAGAGCCGTGGAATTACAGCCTCAGAGATAGTCAATTCCTATCAGCCAGGTGAGCTTGTTCGAATCCTTCGCATTTACGGCGAAGAAAAGTTCGCCACTCGCATCGTTGAAAATATTGTTAAGGAGCGCGCAATCGCCCCTTTAAATTCCACATCTCAATTGGCGACCTTAGTTAAGAACAGCATTCCAGCAGCAACACGTCGCACCGGTGGCAACCCAGCGAAGCGAACTTTTCAAGCCCTGCGGATTGCAGTCAATGATGAGCTTGGCGCAATCGAGAGAGCCATGCCGCAGGCGCTCGAGCGCATCGTGGTCGGTGGCCGCGTAGTCGTGATGTCATTCCAATCACTGGAAGATCGCATTATTAAAGAGCAGTTTGCGGAGGCATCAACTTCTAAGAGCCCACGTGAACTTCCTATCGAACTTCCGCAGTACGCGGCGAAGTTCAAACTTGTTTTCAACTCAAGCGAGAAGCCGACAGATGCTGAAATCGAAGAGAACTCTCGCGCAGCTTCCACTCGACTTCGTGCGATCGAAAGGGTGGCTGCTTAATGTCTACTGCTCTTGCTCGTAAATCAATCTCAACGACTTTAACATCAGGCATTAAGCGCCAGGTTGTTGAGACAACGGCAAAGGTTATTCAGGGTGCATTCCCACAAGTTTCTGTTGCGCAACAAGCTAGTCGTAAATACTTTGCGATCTTTGTTTCAACAATTAGCGTCGCTGGATTCTTAGCGCTACTAGGTATTAATACCCTCCTTGCGCAGGATGCTTTCACGCTATCTAACCTCAAGGTAGAGGCGAAGATGGTCGCTGACCAGCGAGATGCAATCACTCGCTCTATTGACTCCCACTCCGCTCCTGAGGCGTTGGCACAAGCTGCCGCAGCATTGGGTATGAAGCCCTCTGAAACGCCCATCTTTCTTCATATCGCTAGCAATCAGGAGGTGACACGTGGGTGACCTTCTTCTTGCGAAGTCTCGTATTCGTATTCTCGCTCTAGTTTTCACAGTTGCTATCGCACTCTTAAGCTTGCAACTCTTCCGCGTTCAGATTATTGAAGCTTCCAATTACAAGCTGCGCGCAGTCGATGAGATGGAGACAACTCGTATTGTTCAGGCTCCACGCGGAGAGATTACTGATATCAATGGCGTTGCCTTTGCTCGAAGCGTTTCCGCAATCAGCATCGTTGTTGATCAGACTCAGATTAATAATCCAGCGCGTACTGCAGCATTTGTTGCACCTATCTTGGGGCTCTCAGTTGCCGATGTTCAAGCAAGCATCACTGGCACACGTAAGTATTCAATGGTCCTTAAGAATGGAAGACCAGCGCTCTGGTCAAAGCTCAGCACTGCGATGGAGAATTACAACGCTTCACTCGATCGTAAAGAGCTAGGGGAGCGCATTATCGGATTCTTCCCAGAGCGTTCATATATTCGCGAGTATCCATCAGGTCAATTAATTTCATCTCTCGTCGGTTTTGTTCGCGCAGATGGCGTAGGCGCAACAGGTCTCGAATCAAGTATGAATTCCGTCATCTCAGGAACTGCCGGCCGCTACTCATATGCGCGCGCAAATGGCGCAGAGATTCCCGGCTCTCAGAATGAAATTATCGCTCCACAGCCGGGAACATCTGTCCGACTTACAATTAATCGCGATGTCCAATGGGTCGCAGCTAAGGCAATTGCAGAAGCGGTCAAGAGCACAGGCGCAGTTAATGGAACAGTAATTGTGATGGATCCAAAGACTGGCGCGATTATCGCTCATGCAACAGCGCCAACTTTTGATCCCAATAACACCAAGGGAATCTCGTTAGATTTGATGCGTAATCCATCTGTGCAAGATGTTTATGAGCCAGGATCCACCGGAAAGGTGATGACGATGGCTGCAGCGCTCGAAGAGAAGACCGTAACGCCTACAACAGTTTTCTCTGTCCCTTACGGATTGCATCGCGCTGGCAAGACTTTCCATGATCACGATAAGCATGCGACTCAGCAATTAACAACAACTGGAATTCTCGCCGTCTCATCCAACACCGGTTCCATTAAAGTTGGTGAAACTCTCGGCAGCCAGAAGCTCTATGACTATCTCACCAAGTTTGGAATCGGAAGCAAGACAGGTTCAGGCCTTCCAGGTGAATCAGCTGGAATTCTTCGCCCGGTGAAGAGTTGGTCTGGAACAACTGCGCCAACCGTCGCCTTTGGTCAGGGATACTCAGTAACTGCAATGCAGGCAACAAGCGTCTTTGCAACCATTGCAAATGGGGGAGTTCGAGTCTCTCCAACAGTTATCGCAGGTACGAGTGATGCCTCTGGCCACTTCACTCCAGCTGGCAATCGTGAGACTGTAAGAGTTATCGGTGAAGATGCAGCGACGAAGTTGCGCACCATGATGGAGAGCGTTGTCTCGGCAAATGGAACAGCTCCTAGTGCTGCAATACCTGGATACCGTGTTGCGGGTAAGACAGGTACTGCTCAGCGAGTAGATCCCATTACAGGAAAGTACAGCGGATACACAGCATCATTTATCGGATTTGCTCCTGCAGATAGTCCTCGATTTGTTATCAATGTAACGCTCCAGCGCCCACGCAATGGTCACTACGGAGGCGTGCTCTGTGGACCAGTGTTCAAGAAGGTGATGACATTTGTTCTGCAATCAGAGCATGTTGCACCTACTGGCACCACTGTTCAGCCGGTTGCACTTACCCAGTCACAACTGAAGACATTTAAAGCAACACAAGTGAGTGCGAAGAACTAATGACTCGTCCATTTAATGAGTTCTCTTACTCATTGAGCAAAGCGGCCGAACTTCTCGGTGCGCAGAAGTTGCATTTCTCTGAGGCTGAAATTACCGGCCTGACCCACGTTGACTCGGAAATCCAACCTGGAGATATTTTCCTCGCCTTTCCTGGCGCCAAATCTCATGGCGCTCAATACATTGAATCAGCTAAAGCTCGTGGTGCTATCGCGGTCCTGACTGATCAAGAAGGTGCAGCCCTCTCTCACAATATTCCTACGCTGGTTGTTTCTCATGTTCGTGAAGCTGGTGCGATTCTTGCATCTAGTTTCTATCGTTCACCGATTCGTGATCTACAAAGTATTGGAATAACTGGCACTAATGGAAAGACCACAGTGTCGACCCTGCTCTATCAACTCTTGACCGCAATCGGTCGGGAGAGTGGCCTCATCGGCACCGTAGAAACTCGTATCGGTGATGATGCAATCAAGAGTTCGCGCACGACCCCTGAGGCTGCCGACCTTCAAGCGCTAGCCGCGACCATGAGAGAGCGTCATCTACGTCATCTCGTGATGGAGGTTTCAAGCCACTCACTCGATCTCAAGCGGATGGTCGGCTCTCATTTTTCAATAGTTGGTTTCACTAATCTTTCACAGGATCATCTTGATTATCACAAGGATATGGAGAGCTACTTTGCTGCAAAGTCAAAGCTCTTCTCAACCGAGTATGCAGATTTAGGTTTCATTAATATCGATGATGCATACGGGTTACGCCTCTTCCAATCAGAGAGCATCCCGATGATCGCGCTCTCTCGGACCAATACGAGTGCAACCTGGCACTTCACCTCAATCACTCCAACTTCAAACGGTACAGATTTCACTATCCGCGGCAAGGATGGAATTCTCATCGAATCTGCCACGACGCTACGTGGTGGGTTTAACCTCGATAACTTACTTCTTGTAGTTGCGATTGCTTACGAGTGTGGTGTCGATCCGCTAGAGATGGCAACACTTCTTCCCACATTAAAGGGCGCACCAGGTCGCCTCGAATCTGTCTCATTGGGTCAGAACTTCAACGCACTTGTGGACTATGCCCACTCACCGGATGCGGTCATAAATGTTCTTAAAGCTGCGCGGGAATTCACCACCGGCAGAGTAATTGGCGTCTTGGGATGTGGTGGTGACCGAGATTCCAGTAAGCGTTCATTGATGGGGAATGCGCTCTTTGATGGAGCCGATCTTGCAATCTTTACAAGTGATAATCCGCGAAGCGAGGATCCAACTCGTATTCTTCAGGAGATGACTCAATCTCTCACCATTGCAGAGCCTTCAGCTGTCATCGTTGATCGCGCCGCCGCGATTAAATATGCAGTATCGCTTGCTCAACCGGGGGACACTGTTCTCATCCTTGGAAAAGGACATGAGAGTGGCCAGGAGATTCAAGGTGTAGTAACTCCATTTGATGATCGCCTACAACTTGCGCTAGAGATCGAGTCGAAGAGATGATCGCGATGAAGGCGAGTGAAATCGCTCGCATAATCGGTGGAAAGCTACATGGATCAGATGTTGAAGTCACCGAGCGCGCATTCCTCTCCTCTAGTCAATGCACCAAAGGCTCCATCTTTCTTGCGATAGAGGGCGAGAAAGTTGATGGCCATGATTTTGTCGCCGATGCTTTTTCACATGGCGCAGCAATTGCCATCACATCAAAGATTGTCTCTGAACCTTGCATCGTCGTTCCAGATGTAACAGTTGCAATCGGGGCGCTGGCTGCGCATCTTCGTAGTGAGTTGAAGGATTTGACCGTCATCGGAATCACCGGATCACAGGGAAAGACGACGACGAAGGAACTTCTCTCTGCAATCCTCAGCTCCGTGGCGCCAACAATCTCCCCACAGGGAAATAACAATAATGAGCTTGGCGTTCCCATCACTCTCTTACAGTGCAACGCTGATACCAAGTACTGCATTGTCGAGATGGGTGCACGCCATCAAGGAGATATTGCGGCGCTAGCTGCTATTGCAAAGCCAGAAATTGGTGTTGTCCTCAAAGTAGCTGCTGCGCATTTAGGTGAGTTTGGCTCTCTTGAAATCATCGCAAAAACAAAATCAGAGATGATCTCCTCATTATCGCCAGATGGAGTCGCAATCTTGGGGCAATACGACCCGATGACTTCAGCGATGGCCTCTCTTCATGCCGGAAAGACCATCACCTTTGGAGAGACCTCTCACTCTCAAATTAGGGCGACAGATATTGAAATTCGTGAAGGTCGCCCACATTTCGAATTAGTAACGCCTGAAGGTCGCTCAACAGTCACTCTTCGCCAATATGGAACGCATCAGATTGCAAACGCTCTCGCAGCAGCAGCTGTCTCTTACGCGCTCGGATTGAATGTCGATCAAATTGCGGGTGCACTCTCGACGGCAGAGGTTAATGCTCGTTGGCGCATGGAGGTAAGAACGCTAGATGACTTAGTCATCATCAATGATGCATACAACGCAAGTCCGGATTCAATGGCAGCTGCTCTCAGCACCCTGGCTCATCTCTCTCAAGAACGAGGCGGCGAATCTTGGGCATTTCTTGGAAATATGAGAGAACTCGGCGAGTCATCAACCCAAGCACATGCCGAGATTGGCACCCTTGCTTCCAGCTTAGGAGTAGATCATCTGGTAACTGTGGGGGCTCCAGATTATGCAATCGGCGTCGCAGATGGCGCGCAGATGGCGCTTCACATCTGTCGAGATAAAGATGAAGCGCTTACCTATATTCAGTATCTCAATCGGGGAGATGTGGTGCTCTGCAAGGCTTCACGTTCCGATGGCTTAGAAGAGATTGCAGAGAAGATTGAAAGCGCTTGGCAGATTAAGTTGAGAGATGAAGGAGTCGAAGAATGAGAGAGATCTTGATGGCAGGAGGGCTCGCCCTCTTCTTCTCCCTCTTCGGAACACCACTCTTGATCAAGGTGCTCGTGCGTCGTGGATATGGTCAATTTATTCGAGATGACGGACCTTCTTCTCACCACACAAAGCGCGGAACGCCCACCATGGGCGGAATCATCATCATCTTCTCGGTTATTGCTTCATATCTAATTGCTCACTTGATTTCAGGAAACACCATAAGTGTCTCTGCAATGCTCATCATCGGCTTGGTAGTAGCGATCGGATTTCTTGGATTCCTAGATGATTACATGAAGATTTCTCGTCAGAATTCTGGTGGAATCAGTGGCAAGCAGAAGATTTTCGGCCAAGTATTAGCAGCTTCAATCTTTGGCTATCTAGGACTTCAATTTGCAGATAAAGATGGATTCACGCCGTTGAGTCTCCAGCTCTCCACAGTACGAGACACCTCAATTACTCTCGGCGTAGTTGCAGTCGTTATTTGGATTGCATTTATGGTGACAGCAACAAGTAATGGCGTAAACCTCACCGATGGCCTTGATGGACTTGCAACAGGTGCCGCAGTAATGACCTTTATCTCGTTTGTCTTGATCGGCGTCTGGGAGTTCGGACAGAGCTGCGCTGTTGTCGCAACAAGTAATTGCTATCAGGTGCGTGACCCACTCGATCTCGCTGTTCTCTCTGCTGCATTTGCCGGTTCATGCACCGGATTCCTCTGGTGGAACGCATCTCCGGCAAAGATCTTTATGGGAGATACCGGTTCACTTGCACTCGGTGCAGCGCTTGCTGGAATCGCCGCTTCGCTACGTATTCAGCTTCTGCTGATTCCATTGGGTGGACTCTTCGTCATCATTACTCTCTCAGTTGCGCTACAGGTGATTTACTTTAAAGCCACCGGGGGTAAGAGATTATTTAAGATGGCGCCACTTCACCATCACTTCGAACTACTCGGCTGGGGTCAAGTCACCGTAGTTCTGCGTTTCTGGATTATTGCCGGTCTCTGCGTTGCGATGGGGCTTGGCCTCTTCTATGCAGATTGGGTAGTCGGGTAGGTAGAGCGAAGATGTCTACCGAAAATATTTATAGCGCTCTCTCTGAGAAGAGAGTTCTCGTTGCTGGCGCTGGCGTCACCGGCTTGGCAGTTGCGCACGCTCTCATCGAGAAAGGGGCAGTAGTCACCTTTACAGATGAGAAAGTTCATGAGGTAAATGGATTCACAGTTCTGCCTCCAGCCGAAGTTGCGATGGAGAACTTTGATGCGCTTATGGTTTCACCTGGTTGGCGAGAAGATCACCCCATTGTTCTCGCTGCTCGCAAGAGCGGAGTCGATATTCTCAATGAGATCGATTTCGCTTGGTCGCTGAAAGCTACAAAAGCACCGGCACAGAAGTGGTTAGCGCTCACAGGAACTAATGGAAAGACAACCACGGTTGAGATGGTCGCGCACATTATGTCAACTGCTGGAATCAAAGTCCGCGCGTGTGGCAATGTGGGAACAACGGTAATTGAGACAATTACCGGAAAAGAAGAGTACGACTACTTGGTCTTGGAGCTCTCATCATTTCAATTGCATTGGCTCAACGATGCGCAATTTACTGCATCAGCAATTCTCAACATCGCCGACGATCACATTGATTGGCATGGTTCATTTGAGGAATATGCTCAGGCGAAAGTCTCTATTTTAGATAAATCGACAACCGCCATACTCAATGGCGATGATGGCGAGGTTGTGGGGCGCACATCGCATTGGTTGGGAAGAAAGATCTTCTACTCACTCGATACGCCAGGACCTGGTGAGCTAGGAGTAGTTGAGGAACTTCTGGTAGATCGTGCATTTGTGGCAGATGTTCAAGAGGCAGCCTTCATCGCAGAGCTGACTGAGATACTTCCCACGGTTCCACATCACATCTCAAACTCTTTAGCGGCAGCTGGATTGACCTCCACGGTAGGTATCTCGCGTGAAGTGATCCGTGAAGCGCTCATGAGCTTTAAGCCTGGTCGCCATCGCGCGGAAGAGGTTGCCGATGTCAATGGCGTTAAATGGATAGATGATTCCAAAGCTACCAATCCACATGCCGCTGCTGCCTCTATCCTCTCGAACTTCTCTGTTATTTGGATTGCCGGGGGATTGGCTAAGGGCGCAAAGATGGAGCCTCTTATTGATCGCACCTGGAGCCGACTCAAGGCGGCGATATTAATCGGTGAAGATCGAGAACTTATTGCCAGCGCCTTAAGGGCAAGTGCGCCAGAGCTGCCGCTCTACTTCATTGATCTACCAGCAGATTATCAAAAGGGCTCTGAAGATAATCTCTTTATGGAGTCAATCGTGAGATGCGCGGCGGAGATATCGAGCGAGGGCGATGTTGTCCTGTTAGCGCCTGCATGTGCCTCGATGGATCAATTTATTTCATATGGCGATCGAGGAGATCGATTTGCTCGAGCAGTAAAGGATGTCGTAATCAATGGCCACTAAAGCAGCGAAGAGCGCTCGTTTTCTCAATAGCCCGATAAATCACTTCTATATGATGATTGTCAGTACTGCGGTGCTCGTTGTACTCGGCCTCATCATGGTCTTCTCCGCATCTTCAATTCATGCAATAGATACCAAGGGTTATGCCTTTGCAGTGGCGCTCCGTCAATTTGTATTTCTTCTAGTGGGCATTCCTCTGGCTATTTTGTTAGCTAGCCGTCCAGTTGAATTCTGGAGTCGCTTTGCCAAGTTAGGTCTCTTTATATCTATCGCCCTGGTCACAATCGTGATGATTCCCGGAGTTGGCAAAGAGGTCAATGGAAATCGAAATTGGATTGACCTCAAAGTTGTGGATATTCAGCCAGGTGAGTTTACGAAATTTCTTCTCATTCTCTGGGCCGCATATCTGCTAGCAAGAAAAGAATCGGCCGAGAAGATTAAATTCAATGTGATTGCACTACTTGCTCCGGGCTTTGCAATTGTCATCTTGGGCATTCTGCGAGGTCGCGACCTGGGTACCGCGGCAGTTGTTGCTGCTATTTTCTCAGGCCTGCTCTTCGTCTCTGGTGTGGATCTTCGAAAGATGGGCAGCGTAGCAATCGTTATCTTCGCGGGCTTAGCTATTGGAATTGTTACCTCGGATTATCGTAGAGCGCGATTCTTGGTATTCCTTGATCCCTTTGATCCCAACGATTACAAGAATTTCGGCTGGCAGCCTGCACATAGCCTCTTAGGTCTTGCCACCGGAGGAGTATTCGGAGTCGGTCTCGGCGGTAGTCGACAGAAGTGGGGCAATCTTCCTGAGGCCCACACCGACTTTATCTATTCCGTTATTGGGGAAGAGTTGGGACTTGTTGGAACTTTAGGAGTCCTCATTCTTCTTGGAACTTTGGTTTACTCAATCTTCCGCATTGCGCTCAGAGCAAGTGATCCATTCTCCCGTTATGTATGCGCTGGTGTTGCATGTTGGATTGGAATCCAATCAATCCTTAATATCGGAACTGCCATCAGCGTCTTGCCAGTGGTGGGAGTGACTCTTCCCTTAGTGTCCTATGGCGGTTCTGCCTTGCTGACCACCATTTGCGCCTTAGGATTTGTAGCAGGAGTTTCTTTGAGAGATAAAGAAGTGAAGAAGGAACTCGTTCGCCGTTTTGCCAAGAGTTAAGGGGAGAGCACTTCGATGAAGATTCTCTTCGCTGGCGGCGGCACTGCGGGCCATATTGAACCCGCATTAGCTGTGGCTCGTGCTTGGCAGAGCGCCCACCCTCAGGATGAAATCATCTTCCTCGGTACAACGTATGGACTCGAAAATTCTTTAGTACCAGCTGCTGGATTTTCCTTACGCCACATCCCTAAGGTTGCGATATCTCGAAAGTTTTCTCCATCTCTATTTAAGGTGCCCTTTCAATTAGTTGCATCAATCGTTGCAACCGGCAAAATCCTCAAGGATGTCGATTGTGCAATCGGATTTGGTGGCTATGTATCTGGTCCGCTCTACATCGCTGCAACTCTCAAGAGAGTGCCTTTCCTCATTCACGAACAGAATGCGCGCCCAGGTTGGGCAAATCGTTTAGGTGCGCGTTTGACCAAGTATCGAGCGCTGAGCTACCCAGTGAGCAATCGAGAGTTTGCAGGAGCAGAGCTCACCGGTCTTCCATTGCGCGCCGATGTTCTTGCTGCGATTTCAATTGCAACGCCCGATTGGGGTAAGGCTCGTGCTCAGGCAAAAGCTGCCGTCACGACGCGCTATAAACTCAATCCAGAACTACCTTTAATCTTTATCTTTGGTGGCTCCCAAGGTTCGCAGGCAATTAATGCAGTTATCGACGAAGCTAGAGCGTCTCTGGAAAAAAGCGGTCTCTCCATCCTCCATGGCGTGGGAAAGAACAATCCTGTTCCTCAGCAGAACAACTCCTACTGCGCCCTCTCTTATATTGAAGATATGGCTGAGTGTTATCTCGCCGCCGATCTACTCATTGGACGTAGCGGCGCCGTCACCTGCGCAGAGGCGCAAGCACTTGCTCGTTACTCACTCTTCATTCCACTGCCAATCGGAAATGGCGAACAGGCGTTGAATGCGGCCACTTTGGTCGAAGCTGGAAGGGCAGAGATCCTTGAGCAGAGAAATTTCAGCTCACAGTGGCTTGAGGCAAACCTCGCCAGATTACTTCAGCGAAGTTCGGCGCGCTCTCCCGAGGGAGATGCTTCAGGAGCAGAGGCAGTAGATAAGATTGTGAAGATGATCGAGAGAGCAACGGGTAAGTAATGGCAATCAACGCCACCGCAACCTATTCCGGAGAGTCACTTCTCGGAAAGCGAATCCACTTTATTGGCATTGGTGGCTCTGGCATGAGCGGATTAGCTCGTATCGCGTTAGCAGATGGAATAACCGTCTCAGGGTCAGACTCAAAAGATTCATCCGTATTGACGGCACTTGCAGCTCTAGGTGCAACCATTTTCAAGGGCCATGAAGCTGCAAATATTGATGGCGCAGATGTCGTTATCTACTCCACTGCAATTTCTCCGAGCAACCCAGAGATTGCACGCGCACTCGAACGATCTATCCCCATTATGACCAGAGCAAATGCCTTGGCACTCTTAATGCACGGCTTAACAAGTATCGCTGTCGCAGGCACTCATGGAAAGACAACAACTTCTTCGATGGCGACTGTCGCTTTTCAAGCTTGTGGCACAGATCCATCCTTTGCAATTGGTGGAACTCTTAGCGCATCTGGCTCTAACGCCCATCGCGGTTCAGGCCGTTACTTCATAGCTGAGGCAGATGAATCGGATGGTTCTTTCATCGCCTACCATCCACATGCGGCGATAGTGACAAATATCGAACATGATCATGTCGACTTCTTCAGCACCGCCGATGAGGTGACCCAAGTCTTTGAGAATTTCGCAAAGACTATTCCCGCAGATGGCTACCTCATTTACTGCAATGACGACCTCGGCTCTCGAACCTTGGGG
Source organism: Actinomycetota bacterium (assembly GCA_039804335.1). Lineage (GTDB taxonomy): Bacteria > Actinomycetota > Actinomycetes > Nanopelagicales > Nanopelagicaceae > Planktophila. The sequence goes on along the minus strand of JBDLWK010000005.1, from coordinate 9,104 downwards.
GAGAAGGTTTCCCATTGCACGACTTACTCATACGGCACTGATTCTGAGTCAGATTTGAAGATTGATCAGATCGAGTTAATGGCTAGTGGCTCACGAGGACGAGCAATTTGGAAAGGAAGTGTGATTGGTTATATCGAACTCACAGTTCCGGGCAAACATAATCTCCTCAACGCTGCCGGCACTCTCGCACTGGCGATGGCACTTGAACTCAATCCAGTCGCATTCTTAACGGGGCTTCACTCCTTTAGAGGTGCTGGTCGCCGCTTTGAATTGAAGGCAACAGTCAATGGGATTCGCATCATCGATGATTACGGCCATCACCCGACTGAGATAACTGTGACGCTAGAAGCTGCTCGTCGCTATGCCGATACCGGTCGAGTCTTAGTGATTTTTCAACCCCATCGCTACACCAGAACAGAGGCCTTCCTCGACAAATTTGCTGAATCGTTAGATCGCGCAGATGATGTAACGCTCCTTGAAATCTATGCTGCGAGTGAGAAGCCGATTCCTGGTGTGAGTTCTGAACTCATTGCCGAGAAGATGAAGAACGGAATCTTCCTCCCTAATTTTGTCGATGCATCTGATCGCGTTATTGAACTTGCTAAACCAGGAGATGTGATTCTCACCCTCGGTGCCGGTGACGTGAACTCACTTGCACCCATCATCGCTGATGGTCTCGCTAAGCGTTTTGGGTAGATTGCCATGTCATTGAAGGTAAGAGTGGCTACATCACTCGTCATATTATTTGCGGCACTTACATATATCTTCGCATGGTCGTCATTGTTTTCCGTTCGCACAATCTCGACCGTAGGAGCGCCGAAGGAGATCAGCGCAGAGGCGCTGATTGCAAAGAGCGAAATTTCCATCGGCGAGAAGCTATCAAGAATCGAACCTCGTTCTATCGAGCGTTCCCTCAGAGAACTTTCCTGGATAAGTAAGGCCTCGGTGGATCGAAATTGGCTTAAAGGCGCTGTCACTATTGAGGTAGTTCCACGAATTCCTGTCGGCATTTATATGGGAAAAGCAATCGATAAATCTGGGAATCTCTTCGTTCTGCCTGGGAAGAAACCGGTAGGGCTCCCCGTGGTCAGCGCTGCATCTCCAGAGCTGGGACTTGAGGCAATCGCCCTCTTTACCAACCTGCCTGTGGAGATTCGTCTTGCGACAATCTCTGTCAGCGCCTCGAATGCCAATTTCATTTCATCGTGGCAAGAACAAGGTGATCGAAAGTTGAAGATTACATGGGGCTCATCTCGCGACTTAGATCTTAAAGTGACTGTATTGCAGGCACTTCTAGAGTTACCCGAGAATAAGTCAATCAAGCGAGTTGATTTATCTGCTCCGCACGCACCTATTGTTAAGTGAAGTAGCTCGAAAAACTCTCTACAGTAGGTAGAGGTATTTCTTCGTGTTGGTTTTTGATTACCTACGCTCAAAGACATACCTTGCCACCATCAAAGTGAATAGAAATGTGACTCTCAAGAGAGGGTTTACAGTTCTTAAGGAGGCACAGGGTGGCTGCACCACAGAATTATCTCGCCGTAATTAAGGTCGTCGGAATCGGCGGCGGCGGCGTCAATGCGATCAATCGCATGATTGAAGTTGGACTCAAGGGCGTTGAGTTCATTGCAATCAATACAGATGCACAACATCTATTGATGAGTGATGCAGATGTGAAGCTCGATATTGGTCGTGCATCTACTAAGGGCCTCGGTGCAGGTGCTGCACCAGAGAAGGGTCGACAGGCAGCTATCGATCACACAGAAGAGATTGAAGAGATTCTTCGCGGTGCGGATATGGTCTTCGTTACCGCAGGTGAAGGCGGAGGAACTGGTACAGGTGGAGCACCTATCGTTGCAAAGATTGCACGCGATCTCGGTGCGCTAACAATCGGTGTTGTTACTCGCCCATTCTCATTTGAAGGAAAGATTCGTTCACGTCAAGCGGAAGAGGGAATCGAATCTCTTCGTGAGCATGTTGACACTCTCATCGTTATTCCAAATGATCGTCTTCTAGCAATTTCAGATCGCAACATCACTGCGATGGATGCATTCAAGAGCGCAGATCAAGTTCTACTCTCAGGCGTTCAAGGAATCACAGAGATCATCACACAGCCTGGTCTCATTAACCTCGACTTTGCTGATGTGAAGACAGTGATGACAGATGCAGGTTCTGCTCTGATGGGAATCGGCTCTGCTCGTGGAGATAATCGCGCTGCACGTGCAGCAGAGCTTGCAATCTCAAGCCCACTTCTAGAAGCTTCGATAGATGGCGCCATGGGCGTCCTGCTCTCTGTCGCAGGCGGTTCAGATCTTGGCCTCTTCGAGATCAATGAGGCGTGCGAGCTTGTACAGGCCGCAGCTCACCCAGATGCTCGTATCATCTTTGGAACCACGATCGATGACGCTCTCGGTGATGAAGTTCGAATCACCGTTATTGCAGCAGGATTCGCTGGGGGAGAGCCAACGAAGGTAGAGATGCCTTCGATCAATGCGGCAACGCTCTCAGGCGTTGCAGATCCAATTCCTGCAAACGATCCGCTCTCTGTAGCGCTCGATCTGGACTCATCGGCTCCTCGCAAGCGCATCACATTTGAAGAGCTCGTCACCGAAGATGAGATCGATGTTCCAGATTTCATGAAGTAATCAATACCCCTTTATGAAATACCGCTTTACCAAACGCACCGGAGGCGAGAGCCACGGTGCGTTTGCATCTCTCAACCTTGGCACCCATGTGGGCGATGAACTTGCAGTTGTCCTGAAGAACCGGGAAATTCTCGCTCAAGAGTTTGGTCCGACTCAATATATGAATCAGGTCCATGGCAATCGAATTGCGTTGATTGAAGAGGTAACTGATGAGATACCGACTGCCGATGCACTTGTCACCGGAATACCAGGTATTACCCTGGCAGTGATGGTGGCAGATTGCATCCCATTGCTCCTCTCTTCTCCAGAATCTGTAGCGGCAGTTCATGTTGGTCGCAAGGGGTTGGTCAATGGCGTTGCACGTAGAACAATCTCATTGATGCGAGATATGGGGGCTTCTGAAATCAGAGCGATCATCGGACCGTCAATCTGCGGTACCTGCTACGAAGTTTCTGAGGAAATTCACCGTGAAGTCGTATCGGAACATCCCTTATCTGACTCTCGCACCGCTCAAGGAACTTTCGCACTGGATCTGCCAAGAGCTTTGATGGAAGTGCTTAAGAGTGAAGGCGTGCTGGTCATTAATGAATCTACCTGCACCCTTGAAGATCATGAACTCTTTTCATATCGCCGAGATGGCATAACTGGCCGCCAAGCAGGATTAATCTCGCTGTGATGAACCGTGCATCAGAACTCGAAGCCAATCTCCGCTCTGTTGAGGAAGAGATTGCTGCTTACTCGCCAACGTTGATTGTTGTTACTAAGACCTACCCCATAGAAGATGTTGAAATTCTGCATGGCCTAGGTGTGCGAAATTTCGGTGAGAATCGAAGTAGTGAAGGTCTAGAGAAATCTGCAAAGGTTGAAGGTCTTTGGCACTATCAGGGAGAGATTCAAAGTAAGAAGATACGTGAAATCATCTCCTGGGCGAGCTGTATCCACTCTCTCGATAATGAAGGCCACCTCGAGAAGATTGCACGTTCTCTGCGAGAGAGCCAGCAGAGCCGAGATCTCTTTATCCAGCTCTCTCTTGATGGCGATCCGGATAGAGGTGGATTGAGAGAGGCAGAGGTCTTCGCTCTGGCTGAGAAGATCAGTGAAATCGACGAGATTAATCTCCTCGGAATCATGTCAGTACCGCCGGTGAACTTCGAAGCTGGCGCAGCCTTCTCAGAGATTTCTGCAATCCACCAGAGATTCATCGCTCACTTTCCGCAATCGACATCCCTATCAGCGGGCATGAGTGGCGATTACATGATTGCTCTAGAGCATGGTGCGACACACATCCGCGTAGGGAGCAAAATCCTCGGTGCGCGCCAGTACCGCTAGTAACCTACTCACATGTCAGCACTTAATAAGATGATGGGTTTTCTCGGTCTGGTAGATACCGACGAGGAGATCAAGGTTCCAGAGACTCCCGTAAAGCCGGTTGAGACTCGATCAATTTCGCCTCGACGCCCAGAGCCAACTGGTGTCACCGTTGTTCGCACACATCATGGTGTTGCGGCAGAGCCATTCATCGAAGAGAGTAACTCTTACAACATCGTCACTCTCCAGCCACGCTCTTACTCAGAAGCTCGCAAAGTCGGCGAGTTCTATCGCGAAGGAAACCCAGTCATCATCAATCTCGATGATATGGAAGAGGCAGAACGCAAGCGTCTCGTTGACTTCGCATCTGGCCTCGTATTCGGACTTCATGGCCGCATCGAACGTATTAGCTTGAAGGTCTTCCTTCTATCACCGGCAAATGTCAACGTCAGCAATGAAGATCGCACAGCTGCACAAGCGACTTTCTACAACCAGAGCTGAACTGATTAATGTTTGTACAGAGCGCGCTGCTTCAACTCTTATCTCTCTTTAAGATTGCATTATTCCTTCGCATCATCATCGATTACATCCGCATGTTTGCGCGCTCATGGCGACCAAATGCACTGGTACTTGGACTCTTTGAAATCATCTACACAGTGACGGAGCCACCTATGGCCTTTGTCCGTCGCTTTATTCCGCCGCTACGCCTCGGTGGCGTAGCGCTCGATCTCTCATTTATCGTTCTCTTGATCGCAATTAACTTGCTTCAAGCTGTAATCGTTGCTGTTCTCTAAGCTCTCGAAAGCGTAAAGACCAACCCCAACTCGCCATCGCTTGGCGCCATTGTTACATCACGCGTCATAGAAGTTGCGAGTACCTCATCACTGATATGAGCGATTCCTGCCTCAATTGTTGAAGAGTGCTCTTCAGTGCAGTTCCAGGTAATTGAGATGCGATCTGAGATATCGAAGCCATCCCCCTTGCGGCGTTCTTGAATAGCTCGGATCACCTCGCGAAGATTGCCAGCGGCAATGAGTTCAGGGGTCAGCGCAAGATCAAGAGCAACGCTCTCGCCATCATGGCTTGCGACCATCCAGCCACTCTTAGGAACCTCGGTAACTACAAGATCGTTGATATCGATTTCGTATTCGCCGACCTTTGTTGAGCTCGTTGAGCGAAGCTGCTTGACCAACGAGACTGCATCTGCGGCGGAGATTAACTTTGCAACATCTTGTACTGACTTTCCATATTTGGCACCGAGAGATTTGAAGTTCGCCTTGATTGAGACATCGACAAGATCTCCATCAGCATCGGCGATATCAGCAAGATCAAGAACGTTGAGTTCATCTGAGATCTGCTCCTTCATCTCTGGTGGAAGGGTTGACCAACCTGAGGCTGAGATAAGGGCGCGTTGAAGTGGTTGACGAATCTTCACACCTGACTCGGCACGTGCGGATCTTCCAAGTTCGACAACTCGACGAGTCATAGCAACCTGCTTATTGAGTTCAGGATTAATGAGTGACTTATCTGCGACAGGGAAATCTGTCATGTGGACAGAGATCGGAGCAGTTGGATTTGCAACGCGAATGAGTTCTTGCCAAGTTTGTTCTGCAATAAATGGGACCATCGGTGCAAGTAACTGGGTCAATGTTTCGAGACATTCGTGAAGTGTTGCAAGAGCTGCTACATCTCCATCCCAGAATCGACGACGTGAACGACGAACATACCAATTTGAGAGATCATCGATGAAAGTTGCAAGAGCTTTACCGGCAGCCTGTGAGTCGAATTCGCTATAAGCCTTATCAACTTCAACGATAAGCGCATTGAGCTCGCTTAGGATCCATTTATCCATCGTTGATCGCTCTGCAATTGCTGGGCTCTGGGCTAATGTAAAGTCAGATGCCTTTGCATAGAGAGCATGGAATGAGATTGTGTTCCAGTAAGTCAGAAGTGTCTTGCGAATAACATCTGAAATTGCTTCATGACCTACTCGACGTGAGGCCCATGGCGAGCCAGCAGCCAACATGTACCAGCGGACTGCATCAGCGCCATGTTGATCCATCAGTGCCATTGGCTCAAGGACATTTCCGAGGTGCTTACTCATCTTGCGGCCATCCTTATCGAGGATATGACCTAGGCAGAGAACATTCTCATAAGAGCTCTGATCAAAGACCAAAGTTCCAATTGTCATCAAGGTGTAGAACCAGCCGCGGGTTTGATCGATTGCCTCGCAGATGAAATCTGCCGGATAGGCCGCCTTAAATTTCTCGACCGAACCTTCCTTATGCGGATAACCCCATTGTGCAAATGGCATCGATCCGGAGTCATACCAACAATCGATAACTTCAGGGATACGTGTCATTGTTGATGAGCACTCAGCACATGCGAAGGTAATGTCATCAACAAATGGGCGATGCGGATCGAGATTGGAGAGCTCTTGGCCGGCAAGTGCGCCAAGTTCCTTTAGCGATGAGATACAGATTTCATGCTTATTATCGCAACGCCAGATCGGCAGGGGAGTACCCCAATAACGATTTCGCGAGAGCGCCCAGTCAATATTGTTGGTGAGCCAGTCACCGTAGCGACCGGTCTTGATTGTCTCCGGATACCAATTGGTCTTCTCGTTCTCGCGGAGCAGGGCATCCTTAATTGATGTTGTGCGGATGTACCACGATGGTTGTGCGTAATAGATAAGTGCTGTGTGACAGCGCCAGCAATGTGGATACGAGTGCTCGTATGGCTGGTTCTTATAGAGAGCGCCATTTGCCTTTAACTCTTTTACAAGTGGCTTATCTGCATCTTTAAAGAAAAGTCCACCAACGACAGGTACATCTGCGAGGAAGTGGCCATCAGCTGCAACAGGGTTAACGACAGGAAGGCCATATGAGCGACAGACCTGTAAATCATCAGCACCGAAAGCGGGTGCTTGGTGAACAAGACCGGTTCCATCTTCGGTTGTGACATATGTTGCAAGTACGACGAAGTGAGAGTCTGGAATCTCAATGTAATCAAATGGACGCTTATAAGTGGTGCGCTCTAGTTCTGCGCCCTTGAATCGCTTAAGAATCTCATGCTCTCCTGCGACAGAGGAGAGAAGCGCCTCAGCAACGATCAGGACTTCAGAGCTCTTTACCTCATCCTTCTCAACAGTTGCTCGTACCGCGACGTAATCAACATCAGGATGTGCAGCGACTGCAGTATTTGAAACCAGAGTCCACGGAGTTGTCGTCCATACCAAGAGCGAGGCGTTGAGCTCTGCAAGCTCTCCACTTGTAATCGGGAAGCGAACAAAAACCGATGGATCAATGACAGTTTCATATCCCTGTGCGAGTTCGTGATCTGAGAGACCGGTTCCACATCGAGGGCAGTAAGGAGCTACCCGGTGATCTTGCACCAAGAGACCCTTCTTCCAGATCTCAGAGAGCGACCACCAGACACTCTCAACATATTCAGGTGCCATTGTCCAATAAGCTTGATCGAAATCAACCCAGAAGCCCATGCGCTCTGTCATCTTGGTAAATGCATCAACATGTCGCGTAACGGATGTTTTGCACTTGTCATTAAATTCTGCAATGCCAAATTTCTCGATATCGCCCTTGCCCGAAAATCCCAACTCCTTCTCAACGGCGATCTCAACGGGTAGGCCATGGCAATCCCAACCAGCTTTGCGTGAGACGTACTTGCCCTTCATTGTTTGATATCGAGGGAAGACATCTTTAAATACACGCGCCTCAATGTGGTGGGTTCCAGGCATACCATTTGCGGTAGGGGGACCTTCATAGAATGTCCATGGCTCACCGGCTGCGCGAGCCGCCAGGCTCTTCTCAAAAATATTTTCGCGGCGCCAGAAATCTAAAATGGAGTGCTCCATCGCCGGCAGATCAATCTGCGGTGCGATTGCATTGAATTTATCGGATTGAGTTCCGGTTGCTTCAGTCATTACATAGCTCCATGTCATCTAGCGTCTGTCATCTAGCTCCATGGAGGGACGAGCTCATCGGCTCGCGGTACCACCCGCCTTGCGCTGGCTCGAGAGCCACCGCCACTTTTCTTACTGCCCACGGCCGGCTCTACTCGCCCTTAAGGGCTTTCTTCCAGCTGGCTCAGAGGTGATCGCCTCTTCATCGCCGCCTTCGTGTGCGTCGAGGTGGAGTCTAAACCATCCAACCGCGCTCTCTTTCGCAGCTATTGACCCCCACCTATGCGTGGCGTAGTTGGCAGGGGCGGGTGAATAGGCATAAGGTGCGCGGCGTGCCAGCAAAGAATATTGCCCAGAAGCTCTTGAATAAGGCGAAGCCTGCTGCAAAGAAGGCCGCCCCAGTAAAGAAGGCAGTTGCCGCAAAGCCAGTTGCGAAGAAGGCAGCGCCGGCGAAGAAAGTTGCCGCAAAGCCAGTTGCGAAGAAGGCGGCTCCGGCAAAGAAGGCCGTTGCGAAGAAGGCAGCTCCGGTAAAGAAGGCAGCTCCGGTAAAGAAGGCAGCTGCAAAGAAGATTACTGAAGTGAAGAAGGCGCCAGGCCGCCCATTTCCTACAAAGGTAGGAAAGACAACTCTTACTGTTGATGAGAAGTCACAGACGGTCTCAGTAGCAACAGTAGTTGCACCAACTGCGGCACCTGTTGTTGAAGAGCGTCGCCTTGTTATGCCACCACCACCACGCCCAGTCAAGAGCGGAAAGAAAGTTGCTCCACTGAAGCCACTCAAAGCAGCACCGACACCGGTCACTGCAGCAGAGGGTGAAGGTGCATGGAGCGCTGCAGAACTTAAAGCGATTCGCACTGAACTTTCGAAGGATCTCATTCGACTTCAAGCAGAGCTCGCCGCTGTTGAAGCAGAGATGGATGAATTGATTGCAGATGCAGGCGATGGTGCAGGCGATGATCAAGCAGATTCAGGTACAAAGACATTCGAGCGCGAACATGAGATGTCGCTCGTTATCAATGCACGTGACATGGTCCTTCAAACCGAGCGCGCCTTAAGCCGCATCGAAAATAAAACTTATGGCAACTGCGAAGTCTGCGGATCTCCAATTGGTAAGGCGCGTCTGCAGGTATTTCCACGCGCAACTCTCTGCATGATCTGCAAGCAGAAAGAAGAGCGGCGCTAAAGTGCGCCGAATTTCACTTCTTCAACGCCTCTTCTCGCTCGCCTTTGT
>JBDLWK010000004.1:0-22011 GCA_039804335.1 Actinomycetota bacterium | reverse complement strand
ATGTGCCAGTGTGACAATTCATGTTGAAGCATGTCGTGATATCCGAGCTACGACCAGAGGAATTCGACGAGCTGGCGCACGAGCAGCCCTCGCACTCAAACCCGGAACAGATATTGATGAATATGAAGACTTTCTCGACGAGATAGATATGTTCTTGATTATGACGGTCGAACCAGGTTTCGGCGGACAATCCTTTATGGAAGAGATGCTGTTTAAGGTTGCTAAGGCGCGCCAGATAATTGGAGATCGACCTATCTGGCTTCAGGTAGATGGTGGAATATCTATCTCTACGATCGAACGCGCGTCGGCAGCTGGGGCCGATACCTTTGTCGCTGGAAGCGCCGTCTTCAACGCCTCAGATCCGGCAGAGATGGTCCGCCAACTAAGGAATCTTGCTCTGACATCGCATCCAAATAAGCCGTAATTAAGGACAGGACATTTCCCTCTCTTTAATAGGCGAGATATCTAGTCACCTGCTCTAGTAGAATCACCTCATGAAATCATTTGATTCGCTCTGGGTAGAACTTGCTGAGAAGATCGCCACCCGTCCAGAGGGATCAGGCACTGTTGCTGCCGTTGATGCAGGGGTTCACTCCATCGGTAAGAAGATTCTCGAAGAGGCCGGGGAAGTCTGGCTCGCTGCCGAGCATGAGTCAGATGAGGCTCTCTCAGAGGAGATTAGTCAATTGATCTACCATCTACAGACGCTCATGCTTGCTCGTGGCTTAAAGCCAGAAGATATCTACCGCTACCTATAAGAGAGTTGATTATGTTACGAATCGCTGTACCCAATAAGGGATCTCTCGCCGACTCATCTATCGCCATCTTGAAAGAGGCGGGATATCGTCAGCGGAGCGATTCACGCGATCTCGTCCTCACGGATAATAGCAATGGTGTTGAGTTTTATTACCTTCGTCCCCGTGACATTGCGATTTACGTTGGTTCAGGTGAACTTGAGGCCGGTATAACGGGGCGCGACTTGTTGATTGATTCTGGCGCTACCGCTGAGGAAGTACTTCCACTTGATTTTGGTGGTTCCACATTTAGATTTGCAGGTCCCGCAGGTGCCGATCTCACACTTGATTCAATCCAGGGCAAAAGAGTTGCGACGGCCTATCCGGGATTAGTTGAAAGGTATCTCTCGCCTCGCGGAATTTCAGCTTCGGTTGTGCGTCTCGATGGCGCTGTCGAATCTTCAATCCGACTCGGTGTAGCAGATCTCATCGCAGATGTAGTTAGTACTGGTAATACGCTGAGACAGGCTGGCCTTCAGGTCTTCGGTGACCCAATCCTCACCTCAGAGGCGATCTTGATTAAAAGAGCTGGCGCATCAGTGCCCGCTGGTCTGGATATTCTGATCCGTCGTCTGCAAGGTGTCGTTACAGCTCGACAGTATGTTCTCCTTGATTACGATATTCCGAAGAGCGAAGTTGATAAAGCTTGCGCCATCACACCAGGTCTTGAATCGCCGACTATCTCACCTCTGCAAAAGGCTGAATGGGTAGCAGTTCGCGCGATGGTTCTTCGCAGCGAAACTAATCGTCTGATGGATGAGCTATGGGCCTTAGGTGCACGTGGCATTCTGGTCACAGATATCCACGCCTGCAGGCTTTAATTACTTACGTGTAGCGCCAGCTTCTTCAACTTCTTCGCGCGTGATTCCAAGTAGATAGAGAACTGAGTCCAAATACGGAGCAGTAAGAGAGCTGTCAGCTGCTGCCTTCACCGCAGGTTTTGCATTAAATGCGATTCCTAGCCCAGCTGCTGCAATCATATCGAGATCATTTGCACCGTCACCGATCGCAATTGTCTGTTCCATTGAAACGCCTTCGAGCTCAGCGAAATCGCGAAGCGCAGTTGCCTTGGCGGCGCGATCGATGACATCTCCAAGAACATTTCCAGTCAATTGGCCATCTATGATCTCTAAAGTATTGGCGCGATAATGAACAATCTCAAGCTCGCGCAAGATCGGCTCAATCACCGCTGTGAAGCCACCTGAAACTACAGCGACGCTGTGGCCAAGCTTCTTTAACGTTGTAACGAGGGTTCTAGCTCCTGGAGTGAGAAGAATTTCCGAGCGAACGTCATCGATAACTGTTTCTGGAAGTCCTTTGAGAAGTGAAACTCGCGCACGAAGGCTCGCTTCAAAATCGAGTTCACCTCGCATAGCGCTCTCGGTGATCTCACGAATCTCTGCCTCTTTACCGGCACGCTTTCCAAGGAGTTCGATTACCTCCTGTTGAATCAGCGTCGAATCGACATCCATCACCACTAGCTTCTTCGCCCAGCGCATGAGGCCACCAGGGGAGACGGCGATATCAACTGAGTGGCTATTTGCCACCGTTGCCAGAGTAGGTCGTAAGCAGTACTGATCTACATCAGAGACAACAAATTCAATTGCGGTGACTGGAAAACTAGCGGTGCGATGTATGCGCTCGATATTTCCACCGTGCTCTGCAATTTCAGATGCGATAGCGCTGATAGCGGCTGGCTGAAGCGGATTGCCCAGGGCAACTACGTGCATCAAACCGGTCTTTGCGGCGATGGTTGAACCTTCTTGGCTCTGGAATGAAGTGGCGATATCGACGCCAAGGCGTTCGGCACAGGCATTGAGATCCTCATCGATCGCAGCTTGATGGTCTGGGTTGAGAGCAATAAGAACGGTCAAGATCACGCGGTCGCGTGCAACGACCTGCTCGATATCGAGAACGGTAATAGCAAAGGGGGAGAGAGTCTCAAAGAGAGCCTGCGTGATTCCGGGGGTATCGACTCCAGAGAGGAGGATTAAGCCAGTGAATTGGCTCTTTTCTTCGTTCATGGGGTTAGGTTAGTACGAATCACTGCGACCAAAGCACTTATCTGCCGCTGATTTCACTATGAAAGATATATCGTGCCACCATGGCTGGCGAGTATGTTCTAGAGCTTCGTGATGTATCTGTGCGTCGCGGTGAGCGAACGATTCTTGGTCCAATCACCTTCGCCATTAAACCTTCTGAGCGCTGGGTAGTCCTTGGTCCAAATGGAGCTGGAAAATCTACTCTCCTACAGATTCTGGCTACGCGAATCTTTCCGAGCCAAGGATCGGTCCATCTCCTCGATAAAGAGATGGGCAGAGTAGATCTCTCTGAGTTACGAACTCGGATAGGAATCTGCGGAGCCTTGATCTCAGAAGATATCCCTTCAAGTGAGAAGGTACGCGATGTTGTTCTCACCGCCGCCTATGCCGTTCTAGGGCGATGGAATGAAGCCTACGATTTATGGGATGAATCTCGCGCCGTTGCCTTGCTGACTACCTTTGGAGTCCGAGATTTAGCCGATCGCACATATGGGACGCTCAGCGAGGGAGAGCGAAAGCGAGTTCAAATTTCGAGAGCTTTAATGGCCGATCCCGAACTTTTACTCCTCGATGAACCAGCTGCTGGCTTAGATCTCGGTGGTAGAGAAGATTTACTTCGTCGATTCTCAATATTTGCCAGCGATCCGACAGCGCCAGCGTCGATACTTGTCACCCATCACATTGAAGAGATTCCCGCAGGCACCACACACGCGCTCTTAATTAAGGATGGAAAGATTGCAGTCTCTGGTCCTATCAGCGATGTGATTACCAGCGAGCACATTTCAGCAATCTTTGAGATACCAATCTCGGTCATTCGCGAAGGGGAGAGATTCTTCGCGCGTGCACAGTAGATGTCATTTAATCTAGCTGAGGTGGATCCCTCTTGGCGCCCCTTCTTCTCTCACCATATCCCTCTCATTGATTCAATTCTTGAGAGTCTAGATTTGGATGACATTGCTCCCTCAAGATCTGATCTCTTTCGAGCATTCCAAACTCCTTTAGATGAGGTCCGGGTACTAATAATTGGGCAAGATCCCTATCCACAACCCGGAGCAGCAGATGGCCTCGCCTTCTCCTCGAGAGTTCTACCTATTCCGGCCTCGCTTCGAAATATCTTTATCGAGTATCGAGATGACCTCGGTTTTGATTCACCTGAAAGCGCTGATTTGAAACGCTGGGCTACAAACGGAGTTTTACTTCTCAATCGCACACTGACTACATCTATTGGTCATCGTAATGCTCACGTGAAGAAGGGTTGGAGCTCGCTTACGCTATCGGTTGCAGAACTTCTAGCTGAGCGGAAAGTTGTTGCCATTCTATGGGGCAATAGCGCTCGAGAGTTAGCGCCAATCTTTTCGCATCGCATTGAGAGTGCGCATCCAAGTCCGCTCTCTGCCAGACGTGGATTTTTCGGATCGCGTCCGTTTAGCAGGGCAAATCTCGCACTCATTGAGATGGGGCGACCACCGGTTGATTGGAAGTTATAGAAAAAACCCCCGGGAAGTTGATCCCGGGGGTTTTTCTTTGGAACTCAGTACTGCTTAACCGATCCAGGTATCAATCGGTGACTGTAGGAAGTAAACAACGAAGAGACCTGCAACCAAGAGAAGTAGTGGATGTACTTCCTTGCGACGTCCCTGAAGTGCACGGATCAATACATGTGTAATGAATCCAGCGCCGATACCAACAGTGATGTTGTACGTAAATGGCATCAAGATGATTGTAAGGAATGCTGGGATAGCAATTCCGTAATCAGACCAATCGATACCACTGATCTGTGTCATCATCAAGAAACCAACAACGATGAGAGCAGGTGTTGCTGCCTCATAAGGAATCATTGCCACAACTGGAGCCAAGAGCGTTGTCAGCAAGAAGCAGACGCCTGTGACTACAGATGCAAGTCCGGTGCGCGCGCCTTCGCCAACGCCTGAAGCTGATTCAATGTAGCTGGTGTTAGATGAAATGCTCGCTGCTCCACCTGCTACTGCGGCAAGTGAGTCAACTAAGAGGATCTGCTCGTTGTAAGGGATGTTGCCATCCTTGTCGATGAGTCCACCTTCGTGACCAATCGCTGTGACTGTTCCAACAGTGTCGAAGAAGTCAGATAGCAAGAGTGTGAATACGAGAAGTGATGCAGCGATGATGCTGATCTCTGCAAATCCACCGAAGAGGCTGAACTGACCAAGCAAGCTGAAGTCAGGGGTAGCGATTACTTCCTTAGGAAGTGCTGGGACGTTAAGTCCCCAACCCTTTGGGTTGACGAAGTTAGATCCATCAGCATTTCCGCCAGGAATGAAGTTAGGGCCGATCTTGAATGCCTTCTCAGCGATGACAGCTGCAACAGTTGCTACTGCGATACCGATAAGGAGCGCTCCCTTAGTCTTCTTGACCATGAGTGCGATCATCAAGAAGAGGCCGAGTGCAAAGACAATTACAGGCCAACCGACTAGCTGCCCGTCATAACCAAGGGTTACTGGAACAGGTCCGGTTCCCGGGGTCTTACGGACGAAGCCAGCATCGACGAGACCGATGAGGGCGATGAAGAGTCCAATACCAACAGAGATCGCAATCTTGAGCTGACCTGGGACCGCCTTAAATACAGCGGTACGGAATCCTGTCAGGACAAGAACGGTGATGATTAGACCTTCGAGGACGATGAGTCCCATTGCATCTGCCCAAGACATCTGCTTTGCAATAACAACTGCAACAAAAGTGTTGAGACCGAGACCGGTAGCGAGAGCGAGTGGATAGCGACCCACAACGCCCATAAGGATTGTGAGAACACCGGCTACTAGAGCTGTAGCTGCTGCAATAAGAGCAATCTGTGGCTCCTTGGTGCCACCGATAAAGTTGCCGTACTTATCAGGTGTGTAACCGATAATGAGCGGGTTGAGAACCACGATGTAAGCCATTGTGAAGAATGTGACGAGACCGCCACGAATTTCACGACCTACTGTGGATCCACGTTCAGAGATTTTGAAGAAACTATCGAGCATGGTCGACCTTCCTGATTTTGTTAACGGGGGTGTTTGCGACCCCGTGTGAAGTGACGGCTCACAGACCGAGAGAAGGTCTTAATTGTAAAAGCCGGATAAGTTACCGACTGGTCAGGCGCGCCAAGATTCCGAGGGAAATGGCGATTGATTCACCGATAAGTACGGCGAAGAGCAAGGTTCCTACCCCAACAACGCCACCCATCAACCAGCCAATAGCCAATACCGATACTTCAATTGCTAAACGCACACGTCCAACGCGGACCCCGGTTCGCTGATGGAGCCCTGTCATCATTCCATCGCGCGGACCAGGTCCTAGGCCGCAAGTTATATATAAAGCTGATCCCATTCCAACGAGGGCGATTCCGAGGAGATCGAAGAGGATGCCCATAGCGAGCGAGCTCTGGAGCGGGAAAATCTGAGTTCCGATCTGGATAAAGGTCGCAATCAGGGCGATATTTGCCAGAGTTCCAAAGCCAGGCTTCTCACGCAATGGAATCCAAATCAGCAGAACAAAGATGGATATGACAGCGGTAGAGAGGCCAATTGGCCATTCGGTTTTCAGAGAAACGCCTTGGGCGAAGACTGTCCATGGTGCATTTCCCACGTTGCCTTGAATTAGAAGCGAGTCACCTAAACCAAAGATTGCTAGACCAAAGAAGAGGATTGATACTCGCGGCAGAGATAACTGCCAACGATGCTCTGCGCGCCACGGAGTCTGCGGAATAGTCTTATGTGGAGCGATGAATTTTAGAAGTGAGCGCATTTTCAGAGTCTATAATTAATTTATGTTTATTGGCTCCGGAACCACTATCAATGTTGTAGCAATCGTGATTGGTTCTGCGATCGGCATCGCCGTCGGAAATCGATTACGAAAGGATTCGCAGAAGGCGATCACCGATGTTCTCGGTTTGATAACAATTTTAGGCGCAGTCGGAGCGCTTGCACCTCTCTGGTCAGATAGCTTTACCTCAGCTCTACCTAAGGGTTCCCCTTTGCTCGTTATCTTGTTGACGATGTTGCTCGGCGGCTTTATCGGAACTGCCTTGCACCTCGAAGATCGATTGGATCATTTCGGGGAGGTACTTAGAAGAAAATTCAAAGCATCAGAGGAGAGTCCTTTCGTCGAGGGTTTTGTTTCAGCCTCACTGCTCTTTGTAATTGGTCCACTTGCGATCCTTGGCAGTGTAAGCGATGGCATGTCACAGGGGATAGACCAATTGATTCTCAAATCATCACTCGACTTCTTCGCCGCAATGGCCTTTGCATCAACACTGGGGTGGGGAGTTGCCGCCTCGATTATTCCGCTCGCCATTTATCAGGGAAGTTGGACTTTGATTGGTTGGCTAGCTGGAAGTGTTCTTTCAGATTACCAGATCGATGCAATGACGATTTGTGGGGGTCTCATGTTGATCGGTATCGGTCTGCGCCTGCTTGATATTAAGAAGATTGCGGTAGCCAACTTACTTCCTGCGCTATTTCTTGCACCGCTTATTGCGACAGCTCTGCACGCAATCTAATTTACTTATCTCCAAATGGGAGCGGGTCGGTCGAGATGTGGCCGGCTCTCGATGCGCGAGCAGTTACTTGGCGCATGTGATGGCGACGACAGAGAACTTCATATGCGACTTCATCGCTCTTATTGACATCTCCAACTACAACTTGTTCACCTTCGGTCACCATCACGCCGTTAATTGTTCGCGCATTATGTGTGGCGCGCGAGCCGCACCAGCAGAGAGCTTCTACTTGCAACGTGTTAACTCGGTCTGCGAGTTCTACGAGACGGGCAGAGCCGGGAAATAACTTTGTGCGGAAGTCAGCGAGGATGCCAAAGGCGTAGACATCAATTCCTAAGCCATCGACAATTCGGGCCAAACCATCGATCTGTTCTGGCTGGTAGAACTGGGCTTCATCGCAGATGATGTAATCAATTCGCTCGCCCATCGATAACTTATCTACAACCAATTTATGGATATCGAAGCCAGGATTTACCTCGATTGCCGGGCTCTGTAGGCCTAACCGAGATGAGATAACTCCAGAACCAGCTCGATCGTGGCTAGTAAAGATCAAACCACCACGGCCGCGGCTCTGATGGTTATGGGCTGTTTGTAGGGCAAGGGTAGATTTTCCGCTATCCATCGTTCCGCAGTAGTAGATCAACTCAGCCATGGCGCCATCCTGCCATGAGAGGGTGTGAATTTCTTACATTCACGAGAACAAGCCGAGCGAAATCAAAGTGCTTAAGAGCTGCGGCTCGACCATCTTCGCACCCATCACACTGATATGAGAGGCATCTCGATATACGACAACGCCATTGAGTACCGCAGGACATGTCTCAGAACAGAACCAGGATGTTGGATTTATCTGCTTCCACCCCGCTGTAAATATCGCCGGTGAAGGTTCAGTGGTGTTGCACTTATCGATTCGACCAGCAGCAATACAACTTGGAATATCTCGTAGCGGGTGTGGCGTATCAGAGATGTAGATAATGTTCTTTGAAGATCCCTTTAGCGCTTCAAATGTCTTTATCTGACCCTCGCGCCACCAAGTTGAACGATTTGAGTAGCCGGACGGTAGCTCGAAGTGCTGCATGCCGCTGACGAGAACTGCCTCAGGTTGTAGCGCTTGGATTCGTGCGATTGAGTTCTTACGCCACTCTTCGCAATCAGCGTTCTTGTAACCACCGGATTCCACCTTTGCAACTGCGGGTCCAGGGCAAGCAGATTTGGTCAGAGAGATGAGAGTGAAATTCTTTTCGAAGGCCAACTTCTCTAGTACCGGCATCCACTGCGCAGCATGTGAATCACCGAAGAGAACAATCTTCCTATCTGTGATTGGTCCGTAGGTACATTTACCAGATTCAACCTCACCATTATTGACATGACAGTCATCGAGATAAACCTGTGGACGCTCCATGATCTCAGTAAGTGAATAGCTTTCACCGCTGCTGAGCGTGATGGTGTCATTTGCAGTAGCTGTGATGGCAAGTCCGGTTCCGGTTGCGATAACAGTTGCAATAACCGCGCTAGAAATAATCTTCTTAGGGGAGAGCGAGATATGGCGGAGGGGTTGTTCGATATATCTATGGGTCAGATCGGCGAAGAGAAGTGTGGCAAGTATCGCCACTGCTCGCTCTACAATCGAAAGTCCACGTCCTAGATAGACCATTGGGATTACTAAGAGCGGCCAGTGCCATAAATAGAGCGGGTAAGAGATCTCACCAAGCCATTGGGTTACACGTAGATTGCTAAAGAAATTCAAAATTCGTGGCCACGATGAAATTGAAGCAATAGCAATCGCCGTTCCGAGGACCGGTGCAATTGCAGCAGTTCCTGGGAATGGAGTCTTCTCTGTGTAAAAGAAGGTTGCATAGAGAAGCAGCGCGAGTGCGATCCATGGATACACAACGGAGAGTTTGTACTTCTTGGGTATTGCAAGGAGCAGAGCACCAACGCCGAGTTCCCATGCTCTCGTGGGTAATGAATAGAAGGCCCAGATTGGTGAAGTTGCTGTGAGATAAAGACTGAAGATGAATGAAGCTGCGGTAATTATTGCAATCACCTGGAAGAGTCGACGTCTTCCACCCATTTTGTAGGCGGCGAGAACTATCACGGGCCAGAAGAGATAGAACTGTTCTTCGACTGCCAGGGACCAGAAGTGAACTACGACAGGCGGTATTGCATTGAGGTTTTGATAATCCATCTGCCAGAATGCAAAGAGAAAGTTCGAAACATAGACTGCAGCGGCGAAGATATGGCGACCAAGATCTTCGCGCATTGTGCCGGGATAGAAGTACCAGGCCGATAACGCTGTGACCATCAAGATGAAGAAGGATGTAGGGAGCAATCTCTTGATGCGACGGAGATAGAACGCCTTGAAATTTAATCCGCCACGTTCTTCAATTTCGCGAAGAAGCAACCCTGTAATCAAGTAACCAGAAATCACGTAGAAGATATCGACGCCAATGTATCCACCGCCGACAAGGTGAGCATGGAAGAGGAGTACGAGAATTGCGGCTAAGGCTCGAAGAGCCTGAATCTGAGGAATTCTCATCTAATCCGCCAGAAGGGCTCTGATTGAGATTTCTGGAAACTTCTCTAGAATTTTTGCGCGGCCACCGAGGGCTTCGATCTCTAGGAGAACAACTATCTCGACGACATCTGCACCTAGTTCGCGTGCGATCTCAATTGCAGCAAGAAGAGTTCCACCAGTTGCAAGAACATCGTCGACGATCAAGAGTCTATCTCCGGGGGCGGCGGCATCTACATGCGCCTCTAGAACATCGCTGCCGTATTCGAGGCCGTAGCTTCTCGAGATTGTGCGGTGGGGGAGTTTTCCTGCCTTGCGTAGTGGGATAAAACCCTTACCTGAGCGAAGCGCCATAGCTGAAGCGAGGATAAAACCTCTCGCTTCAATGCCAACGATATGTGTATAGGAATCGGAATCCCCAATAAGCGCATCAGTTGTAACGCGAAGAGCCTGTGCATCTGCGAGGAGTGGTGTTATATCTTTGAAGAGGATTCCTGGAATAGGAAAATCAGGAATCTCTCTAATGAGTGAGAGCGCACCCGTCAGTTCCATACTGCGCTCCATATCTGTGTCCGAAAGGGGACTTGAACCCCTAATCCCTTGCGAGAACTAGCACCTCAAGCTAGCGCGTCTGCCAATTCCGCCACCCGGACGAGTGTCCCCGCCACGAAGCAAAGCCTATGCGATGGGGTTGAATTTCTTGGGCAAGGATAGCAATGCGACGGCTCACACGCAAAATAAGGCTTGATAGTAGAGAATGGGGCCATGAGCAATAACTACGAAAGCCTTATGGATGAAACCATCTCGATTTGCCAGGATCTCATCCGAATCCCATCTGTTAACTATGGAGAGGGAAAGGGTGATGAGAGAGCTGTCGCCGAATACATCGTTGCTTCACTCGCTGAAGTTGGTATCAGCTCAAAGATCTATGAATCAGCACCTAATCGATGCAATGTAATTGCAAACATTGAGGGTTCAGACGCTGCTCGTCCAGGTTTAGTTGTACACGGCCATATCGATGTTGTGCCAGCTAATGCAGAGGATTGGAGCGTTGATCCATTCGGCGCTGAGATCAAGGATGGAATGATCTGGGGTCGCGGCGCTGTAGATATGAAGAATGTCGATGCCATGTTGCTCGCCATCGTTCGACGTTGGGCGCGAAGTGGTTACAAACCTCCGCGCAATATCGTTCTTGCATTTTTCGCCGATGAAGAAGCCGGTAGCAGTTATGGATCTCGATACATGACGGCACATCACCCAGAAGTTTTTGCGGGCTGTACCGAAGCTATCTCTGAGGTGGGTGGTTTCAGCGTGACTGTTGGAGATGGAAAGCGTCTCTACTTCGTCGAAGCTGCGCAGAAAGGCATTCATTGGATGAAGCTCACCGCCGATGGCCGCGCTGGTCACGGTTCGATGATGAACGATGAGAACGCTTTAACTGCTCTATCAGAAGCTGTGGCAAAGATCGGAAGATACGAATGGCCGCAGCGTTATACCAAGACGGTAAAGCTACTCTTCAAAAAGATTGCCGAAGCTACCGGAAAGCCATATGACGAGAGCGATCTGCGTCCGCTACTCAAAGAGATAGGTCCAACTGCTCGCATGATCGGCGCAACTCTTCAAAACACAGCCAACCCAACGATGTTGGAGGCTGGTTACAAAGCTAATGTGATTCCTGGTAGCGCCAGTGCAACTGTAGATGGTCGATTCTTGCCAGGCTATGAAGATGAGTTAAATGCAACTATTGCTCAGATAGTTGGCCCAGATATTCGCGTGGAGACTCTGACTCATGACATCGCGCTAGAGGTTGAATTCGGCGGGCCACTCGTTGAGGCGATGTGTGCAGCAATTCTGCGCGAAGATCCTGAAGGAGTTCCAGTTCCTTACACAATGAGTGGCGGCACAGATAATAAAGCGCTCTCAGAGATCGGAATTATTGGATATGGCTTTAGTCCGCTTCAGCTTCCTGCCGATTTAGACTTCATGGCGCTCTTTCATGGTGTCGATGAACGAGTACCAATCGATGGCCTGAAGTTCGGCGTCAAGGTCTTAAACGACTTCTTAGAAAACTGCTGATACCTCATCTAGAACTGAACGGATTGTCGGCGGAAGGACGATCTCTTCCGACTTCAAGATGCCTCTCAACTGTGCGCCCGTGCGCGCGCCTACGATTGATGATGTGACAAGTGGATTGTCGCGCACCCATGCGATTGCAACTTCAAGTGGTGCAAAACCGAGACCTTCGGCGGCAACGGATACAGCTTCGACGATGCGCGAGCTTGGTTCATTGAGGTAGGGCTCAACATGTTTAACAAAGTGAGGTGCCGCAGCTCGCGAGTCGCTAGGAACTCCGTTTCGATACTTTCCCGTCAAAACTCCTCGAGCAATAGGAGCCCATGCCAGGAAGCCGACGTTGAGTTCGTCAGCACAGGGAAGTATCTCTTCTTCAACTTCACGATTAAGAAGTGAATATTCATTGTTAAGGGTAACAATCGGCGCCTTCATTCCATGAAGTTCTTGCAAGGTAATTGCGCGTGAACTCTGCCAGCCCGAGAAATTTGAGAGACCAACATAGCGAGCCTTTCCAGATGCATAGGCATAGTCAAGGGCTGAGAGCGTATCTTCTAGTGGATTATGAGGATCCCATCCTTGAATCTGCCAGAGATCCACATGATCAGTACCAAGTCTTGCAAGCGATCTATCCAATTCATTAATTAAGGCTTGTCGCGAATTGTTTATGACACGCTCGCCATTGATTAATTGAACTCCAGCTTTAGTGGCAATCACAATATCTTCCCGCCCAAAGAGGGTTCCGATCATTCCGCCGATGACTCGTTCAGAATCACCATCTCCATATATAGGTGAGGTATCTAAGAAGTTTCCGCCGGCTTCGATATAGGCGCGACATTGGTCTGCCGCCTCGTGATTATCGGTATCGCGGCCCCAAGTCATAGTTCCTAGACCGATTCGAGAGAGGGTTAATCCACTCTTACCGGCGCGACGCATCTCCATATGCGCGACCTTAGCAAGACTGAGTAGAGATATCTCGCTAACCTAGGCGCTGAGCGTGTTGGTAACTATGGAGTTAGTGGAGGGTTGATGAGCACATTTATCTTCTTGCGTCACGGCCACTCTGCCGCCAATGCAAGTGGAACCTTGACCGGACAATTGCCAGGGGTGGGACTTTCGCCCCATGGCAAGAGAGATGCAATCAATCTGATTGATCGCATCGGAAGAAATCGCATTCACCGTCTCCACCTAAGTCCAATCGAGCGATGCCAACTCACAATAGATCCCTGGTTAAGATCGAAGTTTTCTCAATCGCTTGAGAAGATGGAAATCGTCGACGGGCTATCCGAGATTGATTTCGGTTTATGGAGCGGCAGAAAACTCTCTTCGCTGCGCAGACTTCCGCTCTGGCGCGATGTGCAAGAGCGACCTTCGCGCGTTACCTTTCCGGATGGAGAATCTTTCAAGAAGGTTCAACGTCGCGCTGTTGAGAGCGTTGAATCGATCCGAGGTATTCGAGGAGATAAGACTCATCTCATCGTCTCTCACTCAGATACGATCAAACTAATTGTCTCTCACTATCTTGGACAGAACTTGGATAGCTTTCAAAAACTAGAGATTTCTCCGGCATCATTCACGATCTTCAGCGGAGATAGCAAGAAACTCTCTCTCCTTACCCTCAACAACAGCGGCTCGCTCGCAGAGATTCTTGGAAAGTGATGCTCCGAACATTTAGGGATCTCACAAGATTTACAGTTGGGACAGTTGGGTTGCCGGGGGAGAGAACTTTCTTCATCCAGATTAAAGCAGAGCATCTGACGATTTCAGCCTCGCTCGAAAAGTCACAGGTTGCCGCGCTCAGTGAACGTTTGGACTATATGTTGAAGGAGATACGTCTCGTCCACCCACTGGCGCCCCGGCCCCAACTAGTACGTGACTCTTTGCCACTTGAGAGTCCGGTAATGGATGAATTCAGAATCGGTTCTATAGCAATCTTCTACGATGAAGAAGACCAGCTTATTCAAGTAGATTTCCGTGAAGTCAGCCTCAACGAGGATGATCTCGACGAGGATTCACCTCTCTTAGACGATATTCAAGTTGTTCGAGTCTTTATTACGCCAGCTCAAGCGAAGACATTTCATGATCGAGCCACCTTGGTAATTGCCGCCGGTCGACAGCCATGTCCTTTCTGTGGCTTCCCAATAGATCCGCAGGGCCATATCTGTGCACGTGCAAATGGTTATCGACGATGAATGAGCTGCTGATCACTGGTGAGATAACTGTTGAGGGAAGACTCGTTGATGCAAGTAACGCGACACTCTTCATCACGCTCTTTGATCAAGGTCTCTCCACAAAAGGAATCTATAAGCCAGTAGCAGGGGAGCGACCACTCTGGGATTTCCCCGACGGAAACCTCGCTCAAAGAGAGCGAGCTGCCTTCCTCGTCGACCAACTTCTCGGATACGACCATGTTCCACTCACAGTTCTTCGCGATGGTCCCTTTGGATTCGGCATGGTTCAGCAGTGGATTGATATCGACGAGTCCGTTGACCTAGAAGAGTATTTCCAGCGAGATGATTCTCAGTTGCGACAAGTGGCTCTCTTTGATGCGGTAATAAACAATACTGATCGCAAGATTGGCCACTTAATTCCGGATTCCAACGGCCACCTCTACATCTGTGATCACGGTGTAACTTTTCACTCTGACGACAAGTTACGAACAGTTCTCTGGCAATGGGCAGGAGAAAGTTTCTCCGATAACGAAGTGAAGGATCTTGAGCGATTGCTCAAACAACTAGTGACAGATGATGCAGCCGAGTTAAGAGAGCTCATCACTGAGACCGAGTTCATAGCGTTGCAGCGGAGATTAGTTTCTCTAATCGCTCGCGGCGCATTCCCGGAGCCGAATCCAGAGTGGCCACATATCCCATGGCCGCCCTTCTAGCGGTTATTCTTTCTCCATGAATTCCTGGGCAAGCGTTGCGGTACCACCACTAGATTCGCGCTTCACATTCCCAGCGCTCTCGCTCTGGGATACCGCGAGATCTGGCAAATACCCAATGAGCAAGAAAGAGATCTATCGCCTCTACGTCTGTGGAATCACGCCATACGATGCAACTCATCTTGGACATGCAGCAACCTATCTCACCTTTGACCTGATCAATCGATACCTTCGTGCAACCGGCTCAGAGGTTAAGTTCGTCCAGAACATCACCGATATCGATGATCCTCTATTGGAGCGCGCTACTCGCGATGGTCAAGATTGGCGTGAGCTAGCGCAATCTCAGATTAATCTCTTTCGTGGCGATATGGTCAACCTTCATATCATTCCGCCTGATCATTACATCGGCGTCGTCGAGGCGATGGATTTAGTGGAAACTTCTATATCTGCACTGACCACTGCGTCGACAACATACAAAGTTGATGATGATCTCTACTTCTCGGTGCGTTCAGACGTTGACTTCGGAAGTCGATCTCACCTCACTCAAGAGAAGATGCTTAAGATATTTGCCGAGCGCGGGGGAGATCCACTTCGCGCTGGAAAACGCGATCCTCTCGATGCGCTGCTCTGGCTCCATAAGCGGCCCGGAGAACCTTCTTGGCCGAGCAGTAATGGTGAGGGTCGTCCTGGATGGCATATCGAATGCTGTGCGATAGCGCTGCATTACCTAGAGCCAGATTCAGAATCGGCGACATCGATTGATATTCAAGGTGGCGGCAGTGATTTGATTTTTCCACATCATGAGATGTCGGCGGCTCAAGGAAAGATCCTGCAAGGTCGTGAATTCGCCGGTCACTATGTCCATTCTGGAATGATCGGACTCGATGGCGTGAAGATGAGCAAGTCTCTCGGTAACTTGGTCTTTGTCTCAAACCTTGTTGCTTCCGGAACAGATCCGATGGCTATTCGTTGGGCCTTGATGGAGAGTCATTACTCAGAAGATCGTTCATGGAACGCACAACTTCTGGCAGATTCCGAGAGCTGGTTGGTGCGACTTCGCGCTGCGCTTTCCATGATGGAATCTGCGAATACTGATTCGGTAATCAAAGAGATCATTGAGAGCCAAGCAGATAATCTCGACACTCCACGTGCACTTCGAGCGATTAAGAGTTGGATTATTCAATCTGAAGGTGGAAATAATGGGGGAGCAGCAGGTGAGTTATCGCGCGCGCTCGATTCAATATTGGGACTATCTATCTAGCCCTCATTAGAATTCTTCTGCCTCCGGAGGAAACGCTCGACCTCTCGCGCTAACTCTTCTCCAGATTCTTCCGATATTTCACTCGCATCTTTGCTCTCTTCGAGAGTTTTGACGTACTCCTCAATATCACTATCCGCTTGGACCATCTCATTGACTGAGTTTTCCCATACTGATGCAGCGGAGGGGAGTGCGCCTTGTGGAAGAGAAATTTCTAGGAAATCTTCTAGCTCATTGAGAAGAGCAAGCGTTGCCTTTGGTGAAGGGCTTGCAGCTGCATAGTGAGGAACTGCTGCCCATAGAGCTATTGCATCGATACCTCTTCGAACGGCTCCATCTTGAATTACAGCAAGTATCCCGGTTGGTCCTTCGTAACGACTTACCTCTACTCCTAGACGAGTCGCCATATCTGGATGTGCGCCCGTTGCCGAAACTGGAACGGCTCGAGAATGTGGAGTATCAGCCAACATTGAACCGAGAGTGATGACGAGTTCGACCTCTAGATCCTCTGCTAGATCGAGAATCTCTGCTGCAAAGGTGCGCCAACGGGCAGAGGGTTCAACACCTCTGACTACGACAAAATCACGATCTCCATCAGGGTTATGTAACGCAAATACCTGTACACCTGGCCAGGTAAGGCTTCGAATCATCGAGCCATCTACAAATATGAGTGGCCGATTAACTTGAAAGTCATAGAAATCTTCGGAATCAACTTCACCGATAAGAACTGCTCTATCTGCCTCACCGCTCTCTTGATCTGAGCTACCGAGAACAGTAAGGAGATGAGTAATGAGACCTGTGGCTGCTTCACCTGCATCGCTCCAGCCGCCAAAGGCGAGCACCATGATGGGTGAACGAAGTGCCGGAATCTTATAAATCTCCACATACGACACCTTACGGTAACCTCCTCTCTGTGACGAGCTCAGAGCAATCTCTCCGCAAGCGTGATGGCCAACTCCGCCAGGCGATGCGCGATCGGGTCATCGTCGCCGATGGCGCCATGGGAACGATGCTCCAGGCTGCAGATCCCTCATTGGAAGATTTTCAAAATCACGAGGGATGCAATGAAATTCTCAATATCACCCGACCTGATGTAGTCCGGTCAGTCCATGATGCTTATCTCGCCGTTGGCGTAGATGCAATTGAGACAAATACCTTCGGCGCCAATTGGGCGAACCTTGCTGAATATGGAATTGAAGATCGAATTTATGAGCTCGCCTTTGCCGGTGCAAAGATCGCCCGCGAAGCAGCAGATGCCTACTCAACAATCGAGAAGCCGCGATTTGTCTTAGGTTCACTTGGTCCCGGAACAAAACTTCCGACACTCGGTCACACTACATATGCCCATCTCAAGGATGCTTATCGAATTGCATCACAAGGGTTGGTCGATGGTGGAGCAGATGCGCTCTTGATTGAAACTACACAGGATCTTCTTCAAGCCAAAGCAGCGGTAAATGGAGCGCGCGAAGTTCTTGCAACAGCAGACCGCGACATAATTTTGATTGCGCAGGTGACGGTGGAGACTACCGGCACCATGTTGCTGGGATCTGAGATTGGCGCCGCACTCGATGCACTTGAACCACTCGATATCGATCTCATCGGTCTCAATTGTGCGACAGGTCCAGCGGAAATGTCGGAGCATCTTCGCTATCTATCTAAGAATGCGAAGGTTGCAATCTCAGTCATGCCTAATGCAGGCTTGCCAGTTCTTGGGCCGGATGGAGCTTCATATCCGCTCTCACCAGATGAGTTGGCCGACGCTCTCTCAACTTTCACTCGTGATTACGGATTGACGCTCATCGGCGGTTGCTGCGGAACCACACCGGCCCATCTTGAAGCGGTAGTCAAGAAGATTGGCGGGCAGCAACCTGCGCTCAGAACCATCACCTCAGAGCCGGGCGTCTCTTCGCTCTATCAATTCGTTCCATTCGGTCAGGATTCAACTTACCTAGCTATCGGAGAACGTACCAATGCCAATGGTTCAAGGGCGTTTCGCGATGCACTTGTTGCAGAAGATTGGCAGAGCTGTGTAGAGATTGCGCGCGATCAGATTCGAGATGGCGCACATGTTCTAGACCTCAGCGTTGACTATGTAGGTCGCGATGGTGCAAAAGATATGTTTGAGATTGCATCACGTTTCGCAACTGCTTCGACTCTTCCCATCATGCTTGACTCGACCGAACCCGGAGTTTTAAAGGCAGGACTTGAAGCCCTCGGTGGTCGCTGTGTTATCAACTCAGTAAATTACGAAGATGGCGATGGTGAAAAGTCACGCTTTGCTCGCATCATGCCGCTTGTTAAAGAACATGGCTCTGCAGTGGTAGCGCTCACCATTGATGAAGAAGGTCAAGCCAGAACTGCAGAATGGAAGCTACGCGTTGCGAAGAGATTGATTGAAGATCTCACTGGCAACTGGGGTATCAATCTCGGCGACATCATGATCGACACTCTGACATTTCCAATTGCTACCGGCCAAGAAGAGACTCGGCGCGATGGCTTAGAAACAATCAATGCGATTCGTGATCTCAAAGCTCTCTATCCAGAGGTACAGACAACCTTGGGCGTCAGCAATGTTTCATTTGGTCTCAATCCGGCGGCTCGCGTTGTATTGAACTCAGTATTCCTCCACGAGTGCGCCCAGGTAGGTCTCACATCAGCAATCGTTCATCCCTCCAAGATCATGCCTATTGCGCGCATTGAGGCTCGACAGTTAGAAGTCGCACTTGATCTCATCTACGACCGCAGAACTTACGATGGTGATGAGTGCACCTACGATCCACTCTCTGAATTTCTACAGCTCTTCGAAGGAGTTGAGTTAACCGCATCTCGACAGACCCGTGCTGCAGAGCTGGCGGCACTTCCGCTGGAAGAAAGATTGCAACGTCGAATCATCGATGGCGAGAAGGTTGGTCTCAACGACGATCTCACCGAGGCAATGACCGTTGGCATTAAGCCGCTAGCAATCATCAACGATCACCTCTTAGAGGGCATGAAGATCGTCGGCGAACTCTTCGGTAAAGGAGAGATGCAACTTCCTTTCGTTCTTCAGAGCGCCGAAGTAATGAAATCTGCCGTTGCCTTCCTTGAACCATTCATGGAGAAGAGCGATGAAGGCGGGCGCGGAACAATGTTGCTCGCTACCGTAAAGGGCGATGTGCATGACATCGGAAAGAATCTCGTCGACATCATTCTTTCAAATAATGGTTATCGCGTTGTGAATATCGGAATCAAACAGACTGTAAATCAGATTATCGATGCTGCGCTAGAGAATAACGTAGACGCTGTTGGTATGAGCGGACTCTTGGTTAAGTCAACTGTCGTAATGAAAGAGAACTTAGAAGAGATTGCTTCACGAGGCCTTGATCAGAAGTGGCCGATTGTTCTCGGCGGCGCGGCACTCACACGAGCTTTCGTCGAAGAGGATTTAGCATCTGTCTATCCAGGTGAAGTTCGCTATGCCCGAGATGCATTTGAAGGTCTTCGATTAATGGATGCGATTATGGCCGTAAAACGAGGCGAACCTGGGGCTGCTCTACCAGAACTACGCCAACGCCGAGTCAAGTCGGCTCCTCGAAATGCAGATATTCCGCTCGATGACACAACTCGAAGCGATGTAGCCATCGATATTGATATTCCCGAGGCTCCCTTCTTCGGTTCTCGAATCATCAAGGGAATCCCGCTCGCCGATTATGTTGGAATGCTCGATGAGCGCGCTCTCTTCGTTGGGCAATGGGGACTCAAAGGTGCACGTGGTGAGTACGAGAAGATGGTGGAGGATGAAGGTCGCCCTCGACTTCGCGCATTGCTCAATGAAGTGCAGTCCCAAGGTTGGTTAGAGGCAGCTGTTGTCTATGGTTACTTCCCATGCGTAAGCGATGGAAATGACTTGGTGATTTTGCATCATGAGGGACCACTCAAGGGACAAGAGCGCACTCGCTTCTCATTCCCTCGCCAGCGGCGCGATCGTAGACTCTGTATCGCTGACTTCTTTGCAGCGAAAGACTCAGGAAAGACAGATGTTGTTGCATTCCATGTAGTCACCATGGGAAATACCGTCAGCCAAGCTGCCAATAAACTCTTTGAGGCCAATAACTACCGCGAATATCTCGAGCTCCACGGGCTCTCGGTGCAATTGACTGAAGCACTTGCAGAGCATTGGCATGCACGAGTTCGCGAGGAATTTTCGGTTCGAGATAAGGATGCTGCAGATCTTCAAGGAATTCTTGATCAAGGTTACCGAGGCTCACGATACTCATTTGGATATCCAGCCTGCCCAGATATCGAACAACAGGTTCAACTCTGCGAACTTCTTGAACCTGAACGCATCGGAGTTCACCTCTCAGAAGAGTTCCAGTTGCATCCTGAACAATCAACTTCGGCGATTATCGTCCACCACCCAGAGGCGAAGTACTTCAACGCTAACTAAGTAATACGCTGCAATCAGTTATGAGCAGGACAGATACTCTTAAAGGAACACCAATCACAGAGTCGGCTCTTCTTGGTCGGGAAGAAATTTGTTTCTATCGCCGTCAGTATCTCGTCACCGATGTTCTTCAATATTCTTTCAGTCACTTCTAGCTCGCGCTCAGTGGGAGAACTCTTAACGGTACGACCATCTCCCAAGTAGAGAAGTTGCAGAAGGCGAGGAAGGACGCCCTCATTGCGCCAGTAGAGAAGCGCATAGACTCTCAATTGGAAGAGCGCTTTTTCTTCCCAGGCGGGTTTTGGAGATTTTCCAGTTTTGTAATCAACGATTCGCACTTCACCGGTAGGTGCAATATCAAGTCGGTCTACATAACCATGAAGATAGATCTGATCGGTAAAGTCCTTCTCAAGGTGGAGCTCACGGTAGGTAGAGTCAAAGGATGTTGGATCTTCAAGATTAAAATATGTTTCAAGGAGAGATTCAGCGCGATCCATCCACTCTTTCTTGCTTGTAATCAGCGGTTCAAGCTCAGGTTTCTCCGCTAACTGCCGTTGCCACGCTTCAGGAAGTATTGATATTGCGCTGGATCGGTTGCGCTCTGGGCGGGGAAGTTCAAATAAATCCTCTAAGACTGCATGGACCAGCTTGCCCCGTTCGGCGTCGAGGCTAATCTCTTCTGGCAGATTAAGAATCGCCCGATATTTGTAGAGTTGTGGACAATTGGTGAAATCGTTGACTCGACTGGGGGAGAGACGGAGTTGATCCATATCGCGACCTTAACCCGCATTGACTCTCTTACTCCTGATATCTCGCCTAAGATTCGCATCGTGTCTGATACCCCCAATGTAGGAAGCGGCTTCTTCAAAGCCGGTGACCGTATTCAACTAACCGATCCCAAGGGAAAGCTCTATAGCTTCACCATTACACCGGGGAAGGAGTGGCACACCCATAAGGGATGGATTGTTCATGACGAACTCATTGGACTGCCAGAGGGATCAGTTGTCAGCACTACCGCCGGTCTTAAATTCACTGCCTTCATCCCACTCTTGGCAGATTACGTTCTCTCGATGCCTCGTGGCGCAACCATCGTTTATCCAAAAGATGCAGCCATGATTGTCGGCGTTGCCGATATCTATCCTGGAGCACGCGTTCTCGAAGCAGGAGTCGGAAGTGGCGCTCTCACGCTCTCACTATTACGCGCCGTAGGGTCTGCAGGATTTGTACATAGCGTTGAACGTCGTGATGACTTTGCAAAGATTGCCTCATCCAACGTTGAAAATTATTTCTCCGGAACTCCGGCAAATTGGCGCCTTGATGTCGGCTCAGTCCAAGAACAAGAATTCACAGAGAAGTTCGATCGAGTTGTCTTAGATATGTTGGCACCTTGGGAGTGTGTCGCCATGGCAGCAGATGTCCTAAGACCTGGTGGAGTCTTCCTCGCATATGTCGCTACGACGACACAACTCTCGGCTACAGCAGAGGCACTTAAGGAAGACGGAAACTTCACCGAACCAGAGA
>JBDLWK010000003.1:0-29755 GCA_039804335.1 Actinomycetota bacterium | reverse complement strand
GAATAAGGCCCAGTTCATCGCTGCGTTGGCCCCACACTTCAACGGCAGCAAGAAGGAAGCAGCTCACGCTGTAGATATCGTTTTCGACACAATCGTTCGCAACATGTCAGCTGGTAACGATGTCATGATCAACGACTTCGGTAAGTTCAAGAAGGTTGATCGCAAGGCACGTATGGGACGCAACCCATTCACAGGCGAGACAATCAAGATCAAGGCATCAAAGAAGGCTCGTTTCCTTCCTGCAAAGGCACTTAAGGAAATCATCGCTGGCGATCGCAAGCTCGGTCCAGCACCAAAGCCAGAGGTAAAGCCAGTTGCTAAGGTTGTTGCAAAGCCAGCAGCTAAGAAGGCTGCAGCAAAGAAGCCAGCAGCTAAGAAGGCTGCAGCAAAGAAGCCAGCAGCTAAGAAGGCTGCAGCAAAGAAGCCAGCGGCTAAGAAGCCAGCAGCTAAGAAGGTTGTAAAGAAGGCAGCAAAGAAGAAGTAATTCTTTTTTAGCTTTCATCGAATGGAGTCGGCAATTGCCGGCTCCATTCGTGCTTTCCGCCCTTAGAATTAGCGCATGTCTGAATTCAAGGTTTCCTATAACCCTCCAAAGGGAAGGCCGTTAGGTACCAATCTCGCCTTTAAATTCGGCACCAAAGTATTAATTCCAATCTTTCGCCTGACGATGAAACGTGATTGGCGCGGAACCGAAAATATTCCGCAGGTAGGTCGCGCGATAGTCGCATCGAATCACATCTCATATCTCGATGTTTTAGTGCTTACCGATCTTCTCTTCACAAGTGGACGGGCTCCGCGATACCTCGGTAAAGCCGGAGTTTTCCGTACTCCGATTATTGGAAAGATTATTCTTGCCGCCGGCATGATTCCAGTTGAGCGAGAGACAAAGGATGCTCGCAAGGCGGTAGATCACGCGAAGATTCTCCTGGAAATGGGCCATCTCGTCGGTGTCTACCCAGAGGGAACTCTTACACGCGATGAGGATCTCTGGCCGATGCTGGCAAAGACTGGTTGTGCCCGTCTTGCACTTGCAACCGATACTCCTGTAATCCCAATCGCTCAATGGGGCTCGCAGAAGATTATTCCTCGCTACACCAATCGCATCCATCTCTTTCCACGCAAAACTATTGAGATGCGCGTAGGCGCACCTGTTGATCTCTCGCGCTGGAAGGGTCGCCATGAAGACCCACAGGCGCTCATCGAGGCAACGGCTGAAATCATGAGAGCTATCACCGAGATGTTGGAAGAGTTACGTGGCGAGAAGCGCCCAGTTGCAATCTTTGATCCACATACTTCGAGCCTGCCAAAGATCGGAAACTTTGAGAAGGCGAAGAGGAAAGCAAAGTAATGAGTCAGAGAGTTACAGTTTTCGGAGCAGGTGCCTGGGGATCAACGATGGCGCAGGTTCTACATGATGCTGGAAATGAAGTTCTTCTTTGGGGAAGAAGCGATGAGGTCGTTGATGAGATCAATACATCGCATACAAATAGAAAGTACTTAGATAGCCACGTTCTTCCCGAGGGACTTAAGGCAAGCTCTGATCTCAGCGCCGCCTTCGCCCACTCAGAGGTTTATGTGCTGGCAATTCCGGCGCAGCAATTGCGCACAATGCTCGCTGAGTGGGAGCCTTTAGTTGCACCAGGGGCGGTTGTTGTAAGTACTCTTAAGGGAATTGAAATCAGTACCCAGATGAGAATGACTGAAATCATTGAAGAGATGTGGGGCATCACAAAGGTCGGTGTCATTACCGGACCAAACCTTGCTGACGAACTAGTGATGCGCCAACCAGCGGGCGCCGTAGCTGCTGCATCAACGCAAGAGCTTGCCGACTTCATTCGCCAACTCTTTCGGACTCCTTATTACCGGACCTATACATCGACAGACATCATGGGTTGCGAACTTGCCGGTGCAATCAAATCGGTCATCGCCCTATCGGTAGGCATCTCAATTGGCATGGGATATGGCGAGAACACTCAAGCGATGCTCATTACCCGTGGACTCAATGAAGTCGCCCGACTCTGCGCGGCGCACGGCTCCGATCCACTCACCGCCGCTGGATTGGCAGGAATGGGCGATCTCGTTGCTAGCTGCGGATCACCACTTTCGCGCAACCGCACATTCGGTGAAATTCTGGGAAGTTCAGGTTCGATGGATATTGCGCGCGAAAAGGTTGCCAAGACCGTGGAGGGCGTCGCCTCCGCTGGTGCAGTAGTCGAGATTGCCCATCGCGTTGGTATTGAGGTCCCTGTGATCGAGTCTGTTGCCGATATCGTTAATGGCTCGCTCACTCCAGAGCAGGCGCTCCAGCGATTGATGGAGATTACAACTAAGGCAGAGAATTTCATCCGATGAAGAAACAGGTAGCAATCCTCTGTGGGGGACCGGGTAGTGAACATGAGATTTCATGTCTATCTGCGGCCGGAGTCCTCTCTGCGATCGACCGCACCCGATTCGATCCGATCCTTATCGGCATCACTCGTGAAGGTAAGTGGATGTTACTTCCACTCAATTACCCGCTTGCGATGCAGAATAAGAAACTTCCATCCATTACTGGCAATTTCCCAGAAGTCATCCGCACACGTGGAGGATTATCGTGCAATGGGGAGAAGCTTCCTATCGACCGAATTTTCCCAGTATTACACGGAACTTACGGAGAAGATGGCCAATTGCAGCGAGAGCTAGCCCTGGTTGGCATCAAGTATGTCGGTAGCGCAGCTGCTGCATCTGAAATCGCTATGGATAAGGCCGAGTCGAAGGCTGCATTTGCCCGACATGGCATTCAGGGGGCGCCCGGAATTACCGTGACAGCGGAAGAGTGGATTACCAAACCTCAAGAGATTGCAGAGTCAGCAAAGAAGCTTGGTCTTCCTATCTTTGTAAAGGCTGCTCGCGGTGGTTCAAGTCGCGGTACTGTGAAAGTTAAAGATCATAAGGATTTCGCCGCCGCTATGGCTGAAGCGCTTTCTTATGATTCAAAGGTGCTGATAGAGCGCGCGATCGTTGGCGCTGAAGTCGAGTGCGCAGTTCTGCAAATTGGTAGAGAGACTAAAGCATCAATTCCTGGAAAAGTCTGGATCGATCCTCACTTTGAATTCTATGATTTTGAGGCTAAATATCTAGATGGAGCGACACGGATCGATATTCCGGCTCCATTTGATCCGCTAGTTAATCGCGCTATTCGTGATTATGCGGTGAAGGCTTTTAAAGCTATTGGGGCGAGCGGTTTGGCACGGGTGGATTTCTTTGTCACTCCGACTAATGAAATTATCATCAACGAGATCAACACGATGCCAGGCTTCACGCCGACATCAGCCTTTCCGAAGATGTGGGCAGCCAGCGGAATCGCTTATCGGGAAGTAATTACAACTCTCTTACGTTAGATCAGCCAGTGACAGGACACAACTAGCGACTGTAGAAGCTATCAATAAGGTGTCTGTACTCAGCCAGTGACAGGACAAGTGAGAGTGCGAGTAATACCCGGAACTGCCTGAACCTTAGAAAGGATTAGACGGCCGAACTCTTCCATCGTTGTTGCCTCAGCGCGCATGATCACATCGTATGGACCTGTGATTCCCTCGGCGAGCGTCACGCCAGGAATTGCTGCGATTGCGGCAGTAACTGATGATGCCTTGCCGACATCGGTCTGGATCAAG
Organism: Actinomycetota bacterium; assembly: GCA_039804335.1. Lineage (GTDB taxonomy): Bacteria > Actinomycetota > Actinomycetes > Nanopelagicales > Nanopelagicaceae > Planktophila. The sequence goes on along the minus strand of JBDLWK010000003.1, from coordinate 26,102 downwards.
ATATATGCCTGTACGTTCATATGCGCACGGTACCTCATGAGATAGGTTTACGGCTATGGGCGAAAACTCAAGTAACTGGAACGAGGAGCAGGTAATCGAGCTTCTTGCGCAGATATTTGGGAGCGAGGACCCCCGAGTAATAATCGGAATCGGTGATGATGCTGCATTGGTGCAAGGCTCTCGCCAACAGATTCTCACAACCGATTTAGCGGTTGAGGGCATACATTTCCGAAGCGATTGGTCCTCTCCATATGAAATTGGAGAGCGAATCGCGGCTGCAAATATCGCAGATGTCATGAGCATGAATGGAAAGTGTGACTTCCTTTTAGTTGCCGCCTCGCTCACCGGCAACGAAAGCCTTGAATGGATTCGTGATCTCGCTCAAGGAATCGCCGATGAGGCGAAGTCGGCTGGCGCTCTCATAGTGGGTGGTGATTTAGCAAAGTCACCTACCCTTTCGATTGCAATTACTGCTGTTGGCCATACCGACAATGTCATTGCCCGAGGCGGAGCCAAAGTAGGAGATTCGATTTATCTCTCATCACTTACGGGATGGTCTGCCGCAGGTCTTGAGATCTTGCAGAAGAACCTTCAAATCAGTGGCGCTCAGGCCGCTACCGCGCTCAATGAATATCGCGCACCGACCCTTGACCTCCAGATTGATTTCTCCACGGCAACATCAATGTGCGATGTAAGCGATGCGCTATTGATTCAAGGAGCGCAGATGGCAAAGGCATCAGGAGTACATTTTGAAATCGATGGCAACGCAATTGCACAATCGCCTGAGTTTGCAGAGCTCGCTGATCTCGCCGCTCTGATGCAGAGCGATATCTGGAGCTGGATTCTGCAAGGGGGAGAAGATCATGCACTCATGGCCACCGGTCGCGATCTTCCGGGTATTCGAATTGGAACGGTCTTAGAAGGTGCTGGAATTTCGGCAAGCTATAGGGGAGAGAAAATAGAAATGACCCCAGTTGCCTGGAGCCATTTCAGATAAAGGTAAGTTAATTAGGCGCGAGCAACCTTGCCAGCCTTGAGGCATGATGTGCAGACGTTCTGACGCTTTGATGCGCCCTTAACGAGTGTCTTTACGCGCTGGATATTTGGATTCCAACGACGACGTGTCTTCACCTGTGAGTGTGAAACGTTGTTACCAAAGCTTGGACCCTTGCCACAGATGTCGCATGTTGATGCCATTGCGGTACTCCTTGAATATCTAAAGCTAAGCGCCATTCGCGTTCAGCAGGCGGAAAGGGTATCAAGCCAAGGGCGGATTGAGCCAATCCGCAAGGCAAGAGTGCTGGCCCTCATCTTTTTACGCGTGAATTTTACGGTGTGAGGCGGGCTACATCGAAATCGCGCCTTTTCGCCAAGCGGCAGGCGGAAGATAAAGACATGTAAGCAAACTCTGCATATGTAGAGAAGAAGAATGAAAAGGGAGAGTTTCATGAACGCTCTAGATCTAGCAAGATGGCAGTTTGCCATTACCACTGTCTATCACTTCCTCTTTGTGCCAATCACAATCGGCCTGGGATTCTTAGTAGCAGGGCTACAGACAGCTTGGTACCGAAAGAATAATCTCAAGTACTTGAGGGCAACCAAGTTCTTCGGCAAATTATTTCTCATCAACTTCGCCATCGGAGTAGTAACCGGAATCGTACAAGAGTTCCAATTCGGAATGAACTGGTCAACCTATTCACGATTTGTAGGAGATATCTTCGGTGCGCCTCTTGCAATGGAAGGATTGCTCGCATTCTTCCTAGAGTCAACATTCTTAGGTCTCTGGATATTTGGCTGGGATCGACTTCCGAAGAAGCTACACCTTGCGACAATTTGGCTCGCCGCTTTCGGAACTCTCCTCTCTGCCTACTTCATCTTGGCTGCAAACTCTTGGATGCAGCATCCAGTTGGCTACACAATCAATCTCGAGAAGAACCGCGCAGAATTAACAAATATCCTTGAGGTTCTCTTTCAGAAGACGGCTGTTGTTACCTTCCTCCACACGATTCCATCCGCCTTCTTTGCCGCAGGTGCATTTATGGCCGGCATCTCTGCCTATCTGGTATTGAAGAAGAAGGATGTTGAGATGGCTCGTCCAACGCTAAAGGTTGGCTTGGTAACGGTCATCATCTCCTTCGTTCTGGTTGGAATTACCGGCGATGTAATCGGTAAGGTCATGACAGAACAGCAGCCTATGAAGATGGCGGCAGCTGAAGCGCTCTACGAGACAACTGAATCAGCGCCATTCTCAATTCTGACCATCGGAACTCTTGATGGTTCTCGCCCAGTTTTCCAGGTAGATATCCCATCGGTTCTATCATTCCTGGCGACGGGCGATTTCGGAGCAACCGTTGAAGGTGTTAATGATTTAGAGGCTCAATACGACCTCAAGTATGGCCCTGGCGATTACACACCGAATATTCCATTGGCTTACTGGTCATTTCGATTGATGATCGGTTTTGGTGGTATCGCATTCTTCCTCGCGCTCTTCACCTTATGGCGAATTCGCAAAGGCGGAGAGCTTCCAACAGGTAAGTGGTTTATTCGTTCAATGATTGCCATGCCGCTCATTCCACTAGCTGCAATCTCTTTTGGCTGGATCTTTACTGAGACAGCTCGCCAACCATGGGCAGTATTTGGATTGATTCGTACAGAAGATGGCGTCAGTGCAGTTGTATCTGCCGGAAGCGTTCTCTTTACGATGATTGTCTTCACACTTCTCTACGGCTTCCTGGCCGTCATTGAAGTAGGGCTAACAATCAAGGTGATCAAAAACGGTCCTGCGCCAGAGATTGATTATGAGAATCCACAACTCGGTGGAAGTTCAGATAAACCACTCGTGATGAGCTACTAAGGAGGGATGAAAAAATGTCACTAGAAACTCTTCAAACCGTTTGGTTTCTTCTTATCGCTGTTCTCTGGGTGGGGTATTTCATTCTCGAAGGATTCGACTTTGGCGTCGGTGTTTTACTCCCATTCGTCTCAAAGAATGAGGCAGATCGTCGGGCGGTACTAACGACACTCGGACCGGTCTGGGATGGAAATGAGGTTTGGGTTCTCGTTGCCGGCGGTGCAACTTTTGCCGCATTTCCAGAGTGGTACGCAACGCTCTTTAGCGGTTTCTATCTTCCGCTCTTCCTTATCCTGACCTCGCTCATTGTGCGCGGTGTCGCCTTCGAGTATCGGAGCAAGTACGGGAAGGCGCAATGGCGTCAACGCTGGGATATCGCAATTGTGATCGCAAGCTTCCTTCCAGCTCTACTGTGGGGCGTAGCATTCGCAAACATTGTCCGCGGTGTGCCAATCGAAAAATCTGCAGATGGCTACCTTGAATACGTCGGTGGATTCTTCAATCTTCTCAACCCTTACGCCCTTCTCGGTGGCGTGGTTACTCTCACCGTATTTCTCACCCACGGCGCAATTTTCTTGGCGCTCAAGACTGATGGAGGAATTCGAGAACGTGCACGCGCTTTCGCTCTCAAGATTGGCCTGATCGCGGCAGTCGCTGCGGTGGCATTCTTAGGTTGGACCAATGCAATGCTCGCTGAGTTCAATGGACTCGTCTTTGGACTCTCTCTTATCGTCGCTTCGCTCTGGCTCGCCGGACTCTTTGCGATTCTTAAGATTCGCGAAGGTTGGGCTTTTATCTTCTCTGCCGGAACGATTGCAACGTTTGTTGCAACGCTGTTCTACGCACTCTATCCACGTGTCATGCCTAGCTCATTGGGATCTGAGTTCGACCTCACCATTAGCAATGCATCGGCAACCGAGAACACTTTGACAGTGATGTCATGGGTTGCGGTCGTGATGACTCCACTTGTCCTGATCTATCAAGGTTGGACCTATTGGGTCTTCCGTAAGCGGGTAAGCGCATCACAAATCTCAAACCCAGAAATGGGAATGTTGGACACCGTCCATCATCCTTAATTGATTCCCCGACGCATATATTGAACCTGTGAAATCAAAAGAGTTACGACTACTGCTCTCGATGGGCAGTAGTCGTAAACTTTTCTTCGGAGCGATTCTTGGTGCAGTGATAAACACTGCGATTGTGATCGGAAATGCATTCCTGATTGCTGCAATTATCGTCGGGCTCATTTACTCCCATCCAACGGTAGCCACACACATCACCTCATTGGCGATGCTCTGGCTCTTCCGTGCACTATTTATCTCTCAATTTGATCGCTGGGCCTCGGGCGAGGCAAGCAAACTCAAGGCAGAGCTTCGTTCACAGGTCTTATCTTCTGCCGCATCTGTGACGGCGATGCCATCGTCGCAGCTGACCACCCTCCTGATTAAAGGCGCCAATTCACTCGATATCTATCTTGCTCGATTTCTCCCGCAGATGTTCGGTGCCTCAATTACGCCATTTGCAGTGATTGCAATAATCGCCCTTCTTGATCCCATCTCTGCCGTAATCGCCTTCGTCACTCTTCCGATCATTCCAATCTTCGGCGCTTTAATCGGCAAATACACAAACGATGCCGTAAAAGCTAAGTGGCAATCTCTCGGGATGCTCTCACGTTACTTTGAAGATTCACTTCGAGGCATCTACACCTTGGCAATCTTTGGTCGACATAAGAGTCAAGGTGCTCGAATTAAAGAGATGGGGGATAGATACACCAACGAGACAATGCAGGTGTTGCGCGTATCGTTTCTCTCGGCACTTGTTCTCGAGTTAGCGGCGACTATCTCCGTTGCACTTATCGCGGTTTCTATCGGCATTAGATTAGTAAATAGCTCGATGGAGTTCTTTCCTGCTCTTGCTGTCTTGGTACTTGCACCAGAGGTTTATTTCCCACTCCGGAATGCAGCTTCTCTCTTCCATGCCTCTGCTGATGGTGGCGCCGCTCTGAGTCAGTTAAGTGAAGCAACTTCGAAGAAAGTGGCTCTGCCAAGAGGTTCACGCGAGATTAAGGCAGTCAATTCGCTTCGCTGGGGAAATTGGATATCCCCGTTTGGTCCTGGCGCTCTACATTCTCAAGAGCTCAGCTCCGGAGAGATTATTGTCATCCGTGGAGGATCGGGTTTAGGAAAGACAACCTTTCTCAACTCTCTCCTTGGCTTAAATCAAAGTTCGACTGCATCCATCAATCAGATACCCACTTCTGATATCGAGAGAAAATCACTCTTCCAGCAAATAGGTTGGATACCGCAGAATCCAGCTCTCATCTCAGGCTCCATCAGAGAAATGTTCCTTTTGGTAAAGCCCGAAATCACTTCGCAGGAGCTAGAGAGTTTGCTGGCGAGAGTCGGGCTAGATATTGCTCAACTTCCAGATGGCGTCGAAACCGTTATCGGAGGGCTAGGCGAGAAGAGCGCTCGCCTTTCAGGTGGCCAGAGAAGGCGCATCGCCATTGCTCGTGCCCTTGCGATCGATCCCACTTTGATAATTGCAGATGAGCCGACAGCAGATCTCGACCCGCAATCCGCGGCGGAAGTCTTGAAGATTCTGCATGGGTGTGCCCAATCCGGCGCCATTGTGATTGCCGTACTTCACGCTCCCGATCAAGGTATCGAAGGCGCTCGAGAGATCGTGATGGTTGATCGATGAAGCTATCTACCCGAACATCCTTCGGATTGGCCATCGCTCTTGGCTCCTTTGCACTTATTGGCGGGACTGGCCTGACTGTCTCTAGCGCGTGGTTAATTACGATGGCATCTCAACATCCACCGATTCTCATTCTCGGTGTCTCTATTGTGATGGTTCGCTTCTTCGGAATCTTCAGATCGGTCGCAAGATATGGTGAAAGGGTCATTAGCCACGATGCGATCTTTAAGAAGCTCACCGGGATCCGCGTTCAACTATTTACTGCCTTTGCCGATCGCATCGGCGGTGCAAGTTATTCAATTGCCCGAGAGGGTAAAGCTGTTGTGGACGATGTTGAACGAGCTCAAGAATTTCATCTCCGAGTCACGCTGCCAGGAATATCGGCCGCTATCTCTGGCATTGTCACAATTCTCTTGGCGCTCTGGATTAATCAGTTTTTGGTTCTCTATGTGGTTGCTGTATCTATAACCTTCGCTCTCATTATTCCGGCCGCAGTCCGCAGGATCTTAGATCCCATTGCAATTGCCATTGAGGAGCGTGAAAATAATTTTGCCGTTGAAATCGCTGCCTCTGCACATGCAATGACTGAGGCTGATATCTATGGGTATGGAGATCTCTATCGAGATTCCTTGAGAGCCAATGCTTTAGAGCTTCGAAATCTCGAGCGAAGATTCTTTGCCCTCTCCTCTGCGCTAGGGCTCCTAGTAATCTCAACAGTAGGCGCCGCCTTAGTTGGTGTCAGCATCGCTCTATTAAATCGCGACAATCTCTTACCAATTCAAATTTCAATGGCGCTCTTCTTAATCCTTGTGGGATTTGAAGGTTATACATCGTGGTTCTCGAATCTCTTTCTTGCAGGTAAGAATCGACGCGCTAGCCAAGTTATTCAAGAACTTTCGCAACGAAATTTGAGAGTGAAGATAGATACCAAGAAACCTCTCAATTTAGATTTGATTGCAAAAAATTGCGAAGCCCATTGGGAGGAGAGCTTCCTCCATCCAATCTCATTCGAATTAAAACCAGGTGAGACGCTACTAATTACAGGTCCCAGTGGTGTCGGAAAATCAACGCTAGCAAGCGCCCTCCTAGGCTTTGCCAAGTATTCAGGAGCGTTAACTATCGGCGGAATCGAGGTCAGAGAGATTGCAGATCTCGATCGCTTCATCTCAGCCTCACTTCAAAATGGCCATATTTTCAATACGACGCTGAGAGAGAATCTCAAGATTGCAAGAGATGGCGCAGAGGACTCTGAGCTCGAACAAGTAATTTCGGCGCTAGAGCTTGAATACATTTCACTGGATGAAGTTTTAGGGGAATTTGGTCGAGCCCTCTCTGGGGGAGAGGCCAAGCGCCTTGCGGTTGCCAGGGCGCTCCTTGCTGATGCGCCGATCGTTATTCTCGATGAACCGTTGGAGCATCTCGACCACGAGCGGGCGCTTCGTATTCAAGGCGCTATTAAAACTCTCACGGCCCAGCGTTCTTTGATAGTTATCACTCACTCACCGTGGCTTCAATACTCGCGAAAGCTGGTACTCGCGAGAGAATAACTCCATGGCCACCTTCGACTCCAAACTCAGCGGAGTCCTCGGCGATAAGACGGCCAAAGCATTTAAGGAGATCTTCGGCTACACAACCCTCGGCGATCTCCTCAACCACTTCCCTCGGAGATATTTGGTTCGCGGCGAACTCTCAAATATCTCAGAGCTCAACGAGGGCGATGAAGCAACAATTCTTGCACAGGTCCATAGCGTGCAATCTCGACGCTTCCAAGCGCGCAAAGGAACGATGCTTGAAGTCATCGTCACCGATGGAAGCGCCAAGTTATCGCTCACCTTCTTCAATCAAGCTTGGCGCGAGAAGGAGCTAAAGGTCGGAAGTAAAGGTCTCTTCGCCGGCAAAGTTGGTCGCTTCAATCAGAAGATGCAGCTATCGCACCCTGATTACGAGATGATCCCCGACGGCAATGATGTTGATAGCGCAGTTGCAGGGTTTGCCGGCCAATTTATTCCGCTATATCCATCCAGCGCAAAGTTACCTTCATGGAAAATAGCGCAATCAATAGATTTAGCCTTAGCGGCCCTAGATGATGTTGAAGACCCAATTCCAGCCGCTCTTCTGGAGAAAAATAAGTACCCCACAATTCGTCAGGCGCTGGAGCAGATCCATCACCCCAATGATCTCGATGCAACCGAACTTGCCCGCGAGAGATTAACCTTTGACGAAGCACTTCTTCTTCAACTCTTGCTCTTAAAGCGCAAGGAAGATCTTCGAGCACTCGATGCGGTAGCTCGCCCACATAAAGATGGTGGCCTCCTTGATGCATTTGATGCTCGACTTCCATTTCAACTCACCGCCGGTCAGAAGAACGTTGCTCGTGAAATTGGAGAGGATCTCGCTGCCAGCCATCCAATGCATCGCCTGCTTCAAGGTGAAGTTGGTTCGGGAAAAACTGTTATCGCATTACGCGCCGCTTTGACTGTCATTGACTCTGGGGGACAAGTTGCTCTACTTGCGCCGACTGAGGTTCTAGCTGCTCAGCATCTGCGAACATTTAAGAAGTTACTCGGCGACCTGGCACAAGGCGGAATGTTAGGAAGCTCAGAGACATCAACGAGCGTTGTTCTTCTAACTGGTTCACAGAACGCGGCTACCCGGAGAGAAGCGCTAGCGCAGATCAAGAGCGGCGCAGCAGGTTTAGTTGTCGGAACTCACGCACTTCTTGGCGATGCAGTTGAGTTTGATGATCTCGCACTTGTGATTGTTGATGAGCAACATAGATTCGGCGTAGAACAGCGAGATGCCTTGAAGTCAAAGGCAAGTATTACTCCGCACCTGCTTGTAATGACAGCAACGCCAATTCCAAGAACAGTTGCAATGACAGTCTTTGGCGATCTCGATGTATCTACACTTCGTGAGTTGCCGCTTGGACGTCAAGTAATTACTACTCACCTCGTGCCAGTAGATGAGAAGCCGCACTTTCTCGAGCGGACTTGGCAACGAGTGCGTGAAGAAGTCGCGCAAGGTCATCAGGTCTATATCGTCGCCCCACGCATCAGCGCAGATATCTCTGAGGATGCCGATTTCGAATTTCTGGAAGGAAGCGATTCAACGCTCTCAGCAGTGGAAGAACTCGGACCAGAACTTCAATCCGGGCCGCTAAACGGCTTAAGGATTGCTCCACTGCATGGGCGCCAGAGCGCAGATGTGAAAGATGAGACGATGAAGGCCTTTGCTGCAGGGGAGATTGATGTCCTCATCTCCACCACAGTCATTGAGGTCGGCGTCGACGTACCCAATGCCACCTTGATGGTCATCATGGATGCCGATCGATTCGGAGTCTCGCAATTGCACCAGCTCCGTGGACGCGTAGGTCGTGGCACTTCACCTGGGCTCTGTCTCTTGCTAACGAAATCCCTTGCCGATAGTCCTGCACGTGCGCGATTAGATGCAGTTGCCTCGACCACCGATGGATTCGAACTCTCTCGTATTGATTTGGAGCAACGACGCGAGGGCGATGTTCTTGGCACAAATCAATCAGGTACGCGATCGCACCTTCGTTTACTCAGAGTCCTCCGTGATGAAGCTTTGATTGAGGTGGCCCGTGCCGAGGCGGCCACCCTGATCGAGAGCGGGCTGGGCCAGTATTCGTTATTGGAGGCAGCTCTCAAGAAATTAGAGTTAGATACAGCTACTGAATTTATCGATAAGAGTTAAGTGGAAGAGTGAAGTAAATATGCGCATCATCGCTGGCGTCGCAAAAGGTCGCCCCATCTCAGCTGTTGCTAGCGCAACCCGTCCCACATCCGACCGTGCCCGCGAGGCGCTATTCTCAACATTAGCTTCTGAGTTTGGCGAGTTTGATGGCCTTAAGGTTCTCGATCTCTATGCCGGCACGGGTGCGATTGCACTTGAGGCTCTCTCGCGAGGAGCCGCAATGGTGCATGCAGTTGAGAAAGATGAAGCTGCCGCTAAGGCAATTTCAACCAACTACGACAGCATCAAGAGTGCGCACTTTGCCGGAACATTCCATCTCTACTCGATGGGAGCTCATCGCTTCCTAAGTGATAAGGCGCAGTATCAATATCACTTTATCTATATCGATCCACCATACGATGTTGACGATATCGATATCGTCGAAACGTTAGTTCAACTTCGCGAAAATGGTTTTGTGCATCCCGATGCGCTCATTGCAATCGAGCGAAATAGTAGAACTCGTGAAATCTCTTGGCCCTATGGATATGAAGAGATACGAGTCAAAGATTATGGCCAGGCGCGAATTTTCTATGGAATTCCGCTCAGCGATACGCCTGAGAATGGATAACTTGCCCTCATCTTGCTAGCGTTGCCCATATGAAGCGCGCCGTCTGCCCTGGATCTTTTGATCCCATCACATTTGGCCACCTCGACATCATCGAGCGTGCCAGTAAGCAATTTGATGAGGTTGTCGTCGCCGTCTTCGCGAATCGCAAAAAAGACGGCCTATTTTCGGTAGAAGAACGGCTCGAGCTCATCACCGCCAACGTGGCGCATTTTGGCAATGTAAAGGTGGACTCAGGCTCTGGCTTGCTCGTTGATTATTGCAAGGATCAGAAGGTAGATGTCATCGTCAAAGGACTTCGCGCAGTCACAGACTTCGATTACGAGCTTCAAATGGCACAAGTGCATACGCAAGCATCTGGGGTCGAGACCATGTTTATGGCGACCTCACCTACACATTCATTCTTATCTTCATCTATCGTCAAGGAGCTCGCCTATTACGGGGGAGATGTCTCGACGATGGTTCCGGCCAATGTCAATGTAGCGCTCAAAGCTCGAGCCGCTGCCCGAGCAAGTAAGTAATAAGAGGACGGTAGATATGTCTATGGATTCAATTGAGAAACTCAACTCGGCAATCACTATGGTCGAGGAGGCGCGAAGCGTTCCGCTCTCGGCATCATGCGTTGTACACCGGGGCGAGATGCTTGAGATCCTCGAAGGCGCTCGTGAATTCCTGCCATCTGATCTCCACTCTGCAGAACAGATTATCTCTGATCGTGATCGCATTATCGAGGAAGGCCGCGTCAGCGCGGAATCCATGATTGCAACCGCTCGTGAAGATGTGGCACGTATGGTCGAGCAGACAGCAATTGTGCAATCAGCTCGCGACGAAGCACAGCGCATTCTTGATGATGCACGTGATATCGCAGCTCAAGAGCGGGAAGAGGTAGAGGCCTACATCGATGGTCGCCTGGCAACTCTTGAGGTTATTCTCAATAAGACAATGGAGGCCGTTGCGCGTGGTCGCGAGCGCCTCGAAGGTGCCAACGATAAAGATGTCCTCTCACAGCTCGCTGAAGATAACTAGAAGATAGTTAAAAAGTGATGGCATCTAAGAAACCTGCAAACGAAGGAGCCTTCCTTCTCAATACCCACGAGCTTCCACGCCGTGCCGGTGAGATGAAAGAGTACGAACTCGATATTGATGCACCATTTCGTGTGGGCGTTCCACTGATCGCAGTTCCTGAGGGCGACCTCATCGAGCTCGATGTGCGATGCGAATCAGTGACCGAGGGAATCCTCGTCACGGCAGACATCTATGCCGTTGCGCTTGGTGAATGCATCCGCTGCCTCGATCCCGTGGAGCAAGTCCTAGATCGCAAGATTCAAGAGCTCTACCGCTACGAACCTACCGATGATCGTGGCAAGAAGTCTCGCAAGAAGGATGAAGAGGAAGATGAGCTCGATCAAGAAGAGGTGCTCTTCGTTGAGGGGGAGCAGGTAAACCTTGAGGTTCCTGTCCTCGATGCGATTATCTTGAGCCTGCCAGTCAACCCGCTCTGCGATGAAGATTGCCTCGGCCTATGCCCTGATTGCGGCGAGAAGTGGGAATCCCTTCCAGAGGACCATGCCCATGAAACGATCGACGCCCGCTGGTCCGGCCTCATCGACCTCCAGAAGGATTTAGGGCCCGATTTGGGTTCTTCCCGCCAATAGGCGATACTTGCCCCATATCCGCTTGGCCGAACCGGCATAAGCAGTCGAGTTAAAGGACGGTTACCGTGCCAGTACCAAAGCGAAAGATGTCTCGTTCAAAGACACGTTCACGCCGCGCAATGTGGAAGACCACAGCAGCATCACTCTCTAATTGCCCACAGTGCCAGCAGCCAAAGCTCAACCACGTTGCTTGCCCAACATGTGGCACATACAACCGCCGTCAGGTTCTTGACGTCTAATTTGTATTCAGATCTGCTTAAGCAATTAGCTCTCGATATCGATAGCGAATTACTTGAGTTAGCTTTTACCCATCGCTCATTCGCATATGAGGCAGGACTTACTGCCACGAATGAGCGTTTGGAATTTCTGGGGGACTCAGTTCTCGGCATGATTGTTACCGAGGAGCTCTACCGAAAATATCCCGATCTCGACGAAAGTCGCCTCTCGCCGCTGCGATCAGGCATTGTCAATATGCGTGCGCTCGCCGATATTGCGCGCTCGCTTGAATTAGGAAAATACATTCGCCTCGGAAAAGGCGAAGAGGTCACCAATGGGCGAGATAAGAATTCACTTCTCGCCGATGCCTTTGAAGCTCTCATCGGTGCCATGTATATCTCCACCGGTTTCGAAAAGACTTCTTCCTGTCTTTTGCAATTGGTAGCACCGACTCTCAATAGCGCAATGGCGATGGGAGCAGGTCTTGATGGAAAGACGGCACTCCAAGAACTCGTTGCATCTCTTGGAAAAGCAACGCTCGAATATCAGGTGACAATGAGCGGTCCGGATCACGATAAGAATTTTGAAGCGACCGCACTTGTCGGTGGGGAAGCCGTTGCAACAGGAACAGGTAAGAGCAAGCGCGAGGCAGAACAGGCAGCTGCACGTTCTGCATTTGAAATTCTTAAACCACCATCGCAAGAAGCGTAAACCCTCAAGTTGAAGTTGAGCTGAGTCGCATTTATATGTAAACCCACCTGCACGGTAGGTTATCGCCGTGTATTTGAAGAGCCTGACCCTCAAAGGATTTAAATCCTTTGCATCTGCGACCACCCTCCGCCTCGAGCCGGGTATCACCTGTGTGGTCGGTCCTAACGGTTCTGGAAAATCAAATGTTGTAGATGCCCTTACCTGGGTAATGGGTGAGCAAGGCGCAAAGTCACTTCGCGGCGGAAAGATGGAAGATGTCATCTTTGCCGGCACATCAGGTCGCGCGCCTCTTGGTCGTGCCGAGGTTGCAGTTACCATCGACAACACCGATGGCGCGCTCAATATTGATTACACCGAAGTAACTATCTCTCGAATTTTATTCCGTAACGGACAGAGCGAATATCAGATCAATGGAGAAGCATCACGACTTCTCGATATCCAAGAACTTCTATCGGACTCGGGTATCGGCCGCGAAATGCACGTCATCGTGGGCCAGGGTCAACTCGATGCGATCTTGATGGCAACTCCAGAAGAGCGCCGCGCATATATCGAAGAGGCAGCGGGAGTACTGAAGCACCGTAAGCGTAAAGAGAAGGCGCTTCGCAAACTCGATTCGATGCAGGCAAATCTTGCACGCGTCAACGATCTCACCGTAGAACTTCGTCGCCAATTACGCCCATTGGGTAAGCAGGCAGAGGTCGCAAAGAAGGCAGCGACAATCCAAGCCGATGTACGTGATGCACGTCTTCGCATCTTGGCTGACGATTACATTTCATTTTCAAAGACGCTCGATGCCGAAGTTGCAGATGAAAATGCGCTCCGCGAACGTCGCGCTGGCGTAGATGCCGAACTTGATAAGGCGCGCAGACGTGAGGAAGAGCTCGATGCACAAGCAGCGCTCGAGACACCAATGCTTATTGCAGCTCAAGAGAACTTCTATGCTCTCAGTGGTCTTCGTGAAAAATTCCGCAGTACTCAATCTCTTGCGCAAGAGCGCACACGTTTCTTAGCCGAAGAGGCAGAGGAAGCGCGCTCAGCTGGACGCGATCCAGAGGCGCTTGAAGCTGAAGCGGCTGCGCTCCTCGAAGAAGAGGCACGACTTCGCCAAGAGACCGTGCAGGCAGAGGCAGCGCTGCTTCAAGCGACGACAAAGCTTGCAGAACTCGAAGCATCTTTAAAGGCAGAGGAAGACACAATTGATGCAGCTCTTCGCGCAATTGCGGATCAGCGTGAAGGTACCGCTCGTCAAGAAGGTCATATCAAATCTCTCGCTGCGCGCCTTGAGGCAAATGCAGAAGAAATTACTCGCCTTACCTCTGCACGTAGCGAAGCTCAATCTCGCGTAGATCAAGCAAAGGCTTCCTATAGCCAATTTGAGATGGAGATTGCTGGCGCAGATGCTGGCGAACTCGGCCTCGATTCACAATTTGAAGTTGCAAAGAGCGCTCTTGAAGGCGCGAAGAAGAAGCAGGCTGATCTCGTCGACGCAGAACGCGCCGCAGATCGCGAGCGAAACGCAGTAGAGTCAAAGCTAGAAGCGATGCGCATTACCTCGCAATCTCGTGATGGAGCAGCAGCTCTTGTCCGCGATTCACGCGGCGTAAACCTTCTCGGAAGCATCGCATCTCTTATTCAGATCGATAACGGTTGGGAGGCAGCAACTGCTGCAGCGCTCGGCACCTTGGCCGATGCAGTCGTTGTTCGCGATATCAGTGCAGCTGTCACGGCTCTGACAACACTGCGCAGCGAGAATCTTGGACAGGCAGATGTTCTGGTCTACCAGCCAGGTGCAGCGTCAACTTCCAATATTCCAAGCGGACTGACACCACTTCTCTCGCATGTGCGATCTTCACAAATCTCCGAACTCCTCGCACAATTGCTTGGAAGCACAGTTGTTGTCGATAACGCCAGCGATGCCGAGATCATTCTGCGAGATAACAATTCGCTTACAGTTGTTACTCGAGATGGTGATGTCATCACTTCTCATCGTGCTCGCGGTGGATCTGCATCTTCTAATTCACTCGTCGAGATTCAAGCGCTTATCAATGGCCTCGAAGCTCAGCTAGAAGAGCTCACGCGTACATGTGACCGATTGAAGTTTGAAATCTCAACTGCATCAACAGAGGTTGATAGCAAGCAGAGTGATTTTGATATTGCACTTGCTCAACTCAATGAATCAGATGCGCGCATTGCAGCCCTTACCGAGCAGCTCGCTGTCTCTGGTCAAAATATGAAGTCAGCATCAGCTGAGGTCGAGCGCCTCACCCAGGCTATCGCTGAAGCATCATCTGCTAAATCACGCGATGAGAACGAACTTTCAATTGCCCAATCTCAACTTGGACAACATGGAGAAATCGCTCAACCAGATCGATCACGCGCTGAATCCTTACGAGAAGAAGTATCGGCCTCACGGACAGCGCAGATGGAGTCTCGACTTGCCGTTCGCACATCTGAAGAGCGCGTTACTTCAACCGCGGCACGAGCTCAATCACTCAAGGATGCTGCAAATGCAGAACGTGAAGCATCAGAGCGCGCAGTTGCGAGACGCGGTGCACGTGCACGTGGTGCAGTGATTTCTCAGGCAATTGCCGAAGCTGCATATGAAGCCTTGATCCATATCGAACGTTCGATCGCAAAATCATCTGCTGAACGTCAGCGCCTTGAAAATTCACGCAATGATCGCGATAGCGAAACTCTCAAAGTTCGTACCCGCGGACGCGAACTCACCGCAGAGCTTGAGCAGTTGACTACAAGTGTTCATCGCGATGAGATCGCACGTGCCGAACAGCGTATGCGTATCGAAGCGCTCGAGAACAAAGCAGTTGAAGAGCTCGGAATCGATATTCCAACTCTCGTCAGTGAGTACGGTCCTGATAAGGATGTTCCAACATTTATCGAGACCGATGAGGGCGAGATTGTTGCTACCGAACTCATTCCGTTCCGTCGTGACCAACAAGAGAAGCGTCTGGCATCAGCTGAACGCTCGCTCAACTTACTTGGCAAGATCAACCCACTTGCACTTGAAGAGTACAACGCGCTTGAAGAGCGCCTTAAGTTCCTTGCCGAACAGTTAGAGGATCTCAAGCGCACCAAGAAAGACCTCCTCGATATCATCAAGGAAGTTGATGACAAGGTTCAAGAGGTCTTCATGGAGGCCTACACCGAAGTTGCCGCCCACTTCAAGGATATCTTCAGCCGTTTGTTCCCAGGTGGAGAAGGAAAACTCTTCCTCTCAAATCCAGATGACTTGCTCAATACCGGTGTCGATGTTGAAGCGCGCCCACCAGGAAAGCGCGTCAAGCGCCTCTCGCTTCTCTCAGGTGGAGAGAAGTCACTTACCGCAGTGGCAATGCTTGTTGCAATCTTTAAATCTCGTCCAAGTCCGTTTTACGTTCTCGACGAAGTTGAAGCAGCGCTCGATGATGTCAACCTTGGTCGACTCCTTGGAATCTTGGAAGAACTTCGCGAAAGCTCACAGTTGATCGTGATTACCCACCAGAAGCGCACCATGGAGATTGCTGATGCGCTCTACGGCGTCACCATGCGCGGCGATGGAGTTACTGAAGTAATTTCACAACGCTTGCGTGAATCCGCTAACGCTTAAGGCTTACCCCCATGGGACTCTTCTCGCGCTTTGTTGCAAAGATCAAAGGCGAGTCAACTGCATCTCCTCTTGATTGGGATGAACTCTCCACCGAACTCTTGGCAGCCGATCTCGGTCCACTTCTCACTGAAAAGGTAATTGAAGAGGCGAAGAAGATAAAAGGCGATGATGCCGAAGGTTCCTTGCGCGAAATTCTCGCCGCTCATCTTTCAAAGAAAGATCGCCTACTTGCATCGGGTTCTGCTCCAACTGTGATCTTGGTTGTTGGAGTTAATGGTGTAGGAAAGACGACATCTGTTGCCAAGTTAGCAAATTATCTGCAGCAGAGTTCTCGCACATTAACTTTGGGCGCCGCCGATACCTTTCGAGCCGCAGCGGTTGAGCAACTTTCAACTTGGGGCGCACGGATCGGCGTCCCTGTCATTACTGGCAAACATGAGGGCGAGCCGGCTTCGGTTGCATTCGATACCGTAAAGAGCGCAGTAGATAATCAGCGCGACTATGCGGTGATTGATACGGCAGGTCGTTTACATACAAAGAGCGATCTCATGGCAGAGCTCAGCAAGATTAAGAGGGTCGTCGAGAAGATGCGCCCAGTATCAGAGGTCCTTCTCGTAATCGATGGAACCACAGGGCAGAATGGATTAATCCAGGCGAAACTCTTTAGTGAAGTTGTCGAGGTAACGGGGCTGATTGTTACAAAGCTCGATGGCTCAGCCCGTGGCGGTATAGCGCTGGCAATCGAAGATCAGCTAGATCTGCCCATTAAATTTATCGGCACAGGCGAGGGAATCGAAGATTTCGCCCCCTTTGATAGCGCTGCATACCTCGATGGGCTATTAGGCGATTAACACGCCTGAAACATTTCTAGCCCTTTTGTTGCACCGCCTTAACTCGCTTTGTTACCTCTTGTAACCCCACTTTGAGAGTTTTCACCCATCTCAATGGCGAGTTGACCAGATATAACAATATTTAGTGAGGTTTGAAATGGGAGATGTAGTTCTCAATAGCGGCGATACTGCTTTTATTCTTATCAGCAGCGCGCTCGTTCTTCTCATGACTCCTGGACTTGCTTTCTTCTACGGTGGAATGGTCCGTACAAAGAGCGTCCTAAACATGATGATGATGTCGATGGTAACAATCGGAATCGTGAGCATCCTCTGGGTGATCTACGGATTCGAATTAGCATTTGGATATAAGGCTGAATCTGCTTGGTACGGAAATCTCTCCTTCAGTGGTCTTGGGGGAGCAGTCAATGACTTCACCAATAATGGTGGCGTCTATCCGATTCCACTTCTCGTCTTTGCAGCATTCCAGTTGATGTTCGCAATTATTACTCCCGCACTTATTTCAGGTGCAATTGCAGATCGAACAAAGTTCATCTCATGGGGAATCTTCGTGGCAATCTGGTCAACGGTCGTTTACTTCCCAGTTGCACACTGGGTCTTCGCCTTCGGTAACAAGGTTGGCGATACTGTCACCGGAACCGGTTTCCTTGCAGGTAAGGGAGTCGAAGACTTCGCCGGTGGAACAGCCGTACACATCAACGCTGGCGCTGCTGGCTTGGCACTTGCAATTGTTCTTGGAAAGCGCATCGGTTGGAGAAAAGATCCAATGCGTCCGCACTCATTGCCATTGGTGATGTTAGGTGCAGGACTCTTGTGGTTCGGTTGGTTTGGGTTCAATGCTGGATCAGCACTTGGCGCAAATGGCATTGCCGGTCTTGCATTTATGAATACTCAGGTTGCAGCAGCTGCTGCAATTATCGGATGGTTACTCGTCGAGAAGATTCGTAATGGCCATGCAACATCATTGGGTGGAGCATCGGGCGCAGTTGCAGGACTCGTGGCAATCACGCCGGCTTGTGCATTCGTTGCGCCATGGGCAGCAGTTGTCATCGGTTTCATCGCAGGAATCCTCTGCGCACTCGCTGTTAGCTTGAAGTACAAGTTCGGCTTTGACGATTCACTCGACGTTGTCGGAGTCCACCTCGTTGGTGGAATCTGGGGCTCACTTGCGATCGGACTCTTCGGAAGCAGCGCAGTCAACAGCATCGGACTCGATGGAATTCTCTATGGTGGCGGTACTGAACTTCTAGGCAAGCAGGCGCTTGGTGTCGGTCTCGTTGCAGGTTATTCATTTATTGCAACGTTGATCATAGGCTTTGCAATCGAAAAGACAATCGGCTTCCGTATCTCAAAGGATGCGGAGATCGAAGGTATCGATCTCAAGGAGCACGCTGAATCAGCGTACGAATATGCAAGTTCATCACGAGGAGGCGCAAACCTATGAAGCTCATAACAGCAATTCTCAAGCCATTTAAGCTTGATGAGGTAAAAGATGCACTCCAGGGTGCAGGCATCACCGGCATGACGGTTTCTGAAGCAAGCGGCTTCGGTCGCCAGAAGGGCCATACCGAGGTTTACCGTGGTGCTGAATACACAGTCGACCTCGTTCCAAAGGTTCGCCTCGAAGTTCTCGTCGATGATGCAGATGCTGCAAATATCGTCGATATCATCGTGAAGGCGGCCGGAACTGGATCTATCGGAGATGGAAAGGTCTGGACAACAACTGTTGATCAAGTAGTTCGCGTCCGCACCGGAGAACGCGGCCCAGATGCAATCTAGTTTCGACTAGAGAGCAACTTCTTCACAATAGAATCTGAGCCATGGGTACACGAGAGAGGAGGTCGCGTTCTAACGAGCGCGACCTCCTTATCTCTGAACTCTTCATTTCAAGTGGCGCTGATTCCGAGAAAATTGCGATAGCGGCGGTGGGAAGTTTCGGTCGCGGCGAACTATCGCCAGGTTCCGACCTCGACATAGTAATCATTCATACCGGTTCTTACTCGCAGGAAAGATTGTCAGAGATAGTCAATGCCATCCTCTATCCTCTCTGGGATCAGAAAATCAAAGTAGATCATTCCGTTCGCACTCGCAGCGAAGTTCGCGACGCCTTAGCTGAAGACCTCAAAGTTGCGATGGGTTTACTCGACATCCGCCTCATCTGTGGAAGCGCTGATTTAGTCGCCGAAGTACAGAGCACAGCGCTCTCGATCTGGCGAGAAGATAGCGATAAGTATCTCCCTGAGTTAGAGCAGACTCTAGAAGAGCGTTATCAGCGAAATGGTGAGCTCGCATATCTATTAGAGCCTGATTTGAAAGAGTCACGTGGCGGACTTCGCGACATTACCGCGCTCCGTGCGATGCACATCTCTGGCGCGCTCACCCTTCCAATTGAACGAATTAGCCAAGCTGAATCAATTCTCTCGACCGCGCGTGAAGCGCTCCACCTCGTCAGTGGGCGAGATAAAGATCGCCTCCTCTTCACCGAGCAAGATAAAGTTGCAGCACACCTTGGATATGTTGATGCCGATGCACTTATGAGCGATGTCGCACAAGCTGCGCGCGCCGTTGATTACCTCATGCAGATGGCATGGCATCAGTATCACCACAAAGGCAGAGATGGCTTCGGTCGTTTTCTCAAGCGAGTTCGCTCCAACGTAATCTCACCCGGCATTGCAGTTTCAAATCGAGAGGTCGTCATCGATGCAACATTTGACTTCGACTCTGATCCGGTAATTGGTCTACGAGCAGCAGCAACTGCTGCCCAACTGGGAATGCGACTCTCTTTTGATTCTCTTCGCAACTATGCCGATGCGCTCGATGCAGGTCGCGGCGCTCTTCCGACGCCATGGCCGCGCGAAGCTCGTGAATATCTCATCTCTCTTATTGGTGCCGGGCCGGCGATGGTCGAAATCTTTGAGGCCCTCGATCAAGAGGAGATCCTCTTCCATTGGATACCTGAATGGAGGGGAGTGCGATCACTTCCACAGCGCAATGTTCTTCACCGCCATACCGTCGACCGCCACATGGTAGAGACGGCTGTCTCTGCAGCTGCGCTCACGCGCGAGGTTCACCGACCTGATCTCTTGCTCTTTACCGCCCTCTTTCACGATATCGGTAAAGGAACAGAGGAGGATCACTCGATCCGAGGTGAAGAATTAATTGAGCCCCTCGCTGCACGTATCGGGTTTAACGAGAGCGATGTTGTAACAATTCAGAAGTTAATTAGACATCACCTATTGCTCTCGGCCACTGCTACCCGGAGAGATCTTGATGACCCAGCAACAATTTCAAGCGTCTCTGAGAATATTTCAGATCTTGGCACGCTCGAGCTCCTACATGCCCTGAGCATTGCAGATGGAATCGCAACAGGTCGCGCTGCCTGGAGTGATTGGAAGGCAACTCTCGTCTCAGATCTAGTTCGTAGGGTAAAGCTTGCAATCACAGATAACACGCTCACGGAGCAACCAGAGCTCACCGCTGAACAAATTTCTCGTGCAGCGATTGGAACACTCAGCGTCGCGATTGAAGATCGAGGAAGTGTCTATGCGATTGAAGTAATCGCCCCCGATAAGACCGGATTGCTCTCAATTGTTTCAGGTGTCCTCAATATCCTTAGATTGGATGTTCGATCAGCTCGAACTAAGACTATTAATGAAGTCGCGGTGATGGAGTGGATCGTGCTTCCCGATCCCAATGCACCCGATTTATCGCAAGAGGTACTTGCTCGCGAGCTCACACGTGGCTTCGAATCTGAAGGCAAGCTTGCGCAACGAATTCAAGAACGTATCGATGCTTATGCGCAGATGCCTACCATTCCCGTCCCAGCTCCTGTTGTTGAGACATTTCTCGATGCAGCAACCGATGCCACCATCATTGAGGTTCGCAGCCATGATCGCCCTGCTTTGCTCTTCTCGATTGGCGACACTGTTCGTAAATGTAATATCGATATTCGCTCTGCAATTGTCACGACCTTAGGGGCGGAAGCAATCGATACTTTATATGTCACAGAGATTGGTGGGGGCGCACTCACCGCCGAGCGTGCCAATGAGGTCGCTTCGCGTATTCAAGGCTCTCTCAAGTAGTATCGCTCTACTATGTTTGATGCTCTCTCCTCGAAGATATCTGGCGTCTTTGGCTCGCTCCGCAATCGTGGCAAATTATCTGCAAGCGATATCGAAAATACTGTCGCCGAAATACGCCAAGCGCTCCTTGAAGCAGATGTCGCACTCCCGGTTGTAGATCAATTTATTGAGAAGGTTCGAACCGGCTCACTTGAATTACTTCCTACGCTGCAATCAGGCGTCAATCAAGCACAAGCAATCTTCGAACTCGTCAATCGCGAACTCACTGAAATCTTAGGTGGGGGAGCCCGCCGCGTTCGCTATGCCAAGAATCCACCGACCGTCATCATGCTCGCTGGTTTACAGGGCGCCGGAAAAACAACGCTGGCAGCAAAGCTCGCTAAGTTCTATAAAGATCAAGGCGATACGCCGATCCTCGTTGCATCAGATCTCCAGCGCCCCAACGCCGTTACTCAATTACAAGTTGTCGGTGAATCAGTCGGTGTTCCGGTCTTTGCACCAGAGCCAGGTAATGGTGTTGGCAACCCAGTACAGGTAGCGCGCGATGGTGTTGCTTTTGCAAAGTCGAAACTTCACAACATGGTGATTGTAGATACCGCAGGTCGACTCGGTGTTGACCAAGATTTGATGGCTGAAGCTTCGGCAATTCGAGATGCGATTAACCCAAATGAGATTCTCTTCGTTGTAGATGCCATGATCGGCCAAGATGCCGTTCGCACCGCAGAGGCATTCCGCGACGGTGTCGGCTTTGACGGCGTCGTTCTTACCAAACTCGATGGTGATGCTCGCGGTGGAGCCGCACTCTCCATCTCATCGCTTACTGGTCGCCCGATTATGTTTGTATCTACCGGTGAGAAGGTGGCAGATTTCGATATCTTCTATCCAGAGCGAATGGCCTCACGCATCCTGGGTATGGGCGATGTTGCAACCCTGGCTGAGCAGGCGAAGAAGGCCTTCGATCCAGATACGACGAAGAAGCTAGAAGATAAGTTCGCTAGCGGAGAAGATTTCACCCTCGAAGATTTCCTCGAACAGATTGAGGCGATGTCGAAGATGGGTAATATGGGCAAGCTCCTTGGGATGTTGCCTGGCGCTGGCGCGATGAAGAAACAGATCGATAACTTTGATGAATCTGAGATCACTCGCACCAAGGCGATCGTTCAATCCATGACTCCCGCAGAACGCCGCGACCTCAAATTACTCAATGGATCCCGACGAGCCCGAATCGCCCTGGGTTCTGGCCGTCAGGTATCTGATGTCAATAAGCTGGTGGAGAAGTTCACCGCGGCTCAAAAGATGATGAAATCTCTCCGCGGCGGCAAAGGTCCCGCTCTGCCCCCTGGAATGGCTCTGCCACCAGGGATGTCGATGCCGGCGATGGGAGCGCCTCCCAAGATGGCCCAGCAGCCCTCAAAGAAGAAGTCCCGCTCAGGAAATCCAGCGAAACGGGCAGCGGAAGAGGCATAGCCTCAATTTCGCCATTGGCGGGTTGGCTGGCAGAATAAGCCACCTGTTGAAGGGCCCTCTACCCCTACAACATCCAAATCCGTTCGTTGGATGAATACCGTTACGCACCCCGCTGTATCGAGTTCACGCCGACACACTTTTTTAGGAGCACTACCACTTTGGCTACAAAGATTCGTTTAATGCGTTTTGGCAAGATCCGCACACCTTATTACCGCATCGTCGTTACAGATTCACGTAAGGCGCGTAACGGTCTCTCAATCGAAGAGATCGGCCGCTACGTACCAGGACAAGAGCCATCAATCATTCAGGTTAACTCTGAGCGCGCTCTCTACTGGCTTGGCGTAGGCGCACAGCCAACTGAAGCTGTTACAGCCCTTCTAAAGGTGACTGGCGATTGGCAGAAGTTCAAGGGTCTTCCAGGAACTGAAGGCACACTTAAGTTTGCTCCAGAGAAGCCAAAGAAGATCGTTGCATACGAGGCAGCTGTTAAGGCAGCAGCATCAGAGCCTGCAGAAGGTGCAACAACTCTTAAGAAGAAGGCACAGGAGAAGCTTGCAGCTAAGTCAGCTCCTGTAGTGGAAGAAGCAGCTCCAGTTGCTGAAGAAGCTCCCGCAGCAGAGGCAGTAGTGGAAGAAGTTGTAGAGGCAGCTGTAGAGGCGCCAGCAACTGAAGAAGCTCCAGCAGCTGAAGAAACTCCAGCCGAATAATTATGATTGACGAAGCTCTCGAGCACCTCGTTAAGGGAATCGTAGATAACCCTGACGATGTGAACGTCAAGGAGAAGAACGGTCGTCGCGGGGCAACTCTCGAAGTCCGTGTTAATCCTGAAGATATCGGTAAGGTCATCGGTCGTAACGGTCGTACAGCAAAGGCGCTTCGCACAGTCGTAAGCGCGCTCGCTGGACGCTCTGTTCGCGTTGACCTCATCGATACTGACGAACTTCGCTAAACCTCTCCAGTTTTTAATTTTTTAATTAAAGGAGATTACGTCATGCGCCTTAATGTAGGACGTATCGGTAAAGCCCACGGAATTCTCGGTGAGGCAACCATTGAAGTGCGAACTGATGAAGCCGAAGATCGCTTCGCACTCGGTGCACGTTTAGAGACAGATAGCCACGGTGTTCTCACCGTGGCTTCTGCACGTGTCCATAATGGAATCCTCCTCCTTGGCTTTGAGGGCATTGAAAATCGCAATCAGGTAGAAGAGCTTCGTAATGAGCTCCTCTATGCCGAGGTGGATATCGATGCTCCCGGCTACGACGAAGATGATTATCACGTCCTTCAACTCATCGGTTGTGTTGCATATCTTGAAGATGGCAGTGAATTCGGGCCAGTGACCGAGGTGCTCAACCTTCCAGGTCAAGATGTTCTCGTTATCAAGTCAACAACCGGCGAAGTCATGATTCCTTTTGTCCTACAACTTGTTCCAGAGGTTGATGTTCGAAATAAGCGGATGACTGTGATTCCGCCTGAAATCTCAGGAACAATCTAATGAAGATTGATGTCATCTCGATATTTCCTGAATACCTCTCACCGCTCAACCTTTCTTTATTGGGTAAAGCACAGAGCGCGGGGCTAGTTGATATTCAGGTTCATAATCTTCGCGATAACGCAGTCGGCGTTCATGGATCGGTAGATGACACACCATATGGTGGCGGTGCCGGAATGGTGATGTCACCGGAGGTCTGGGCCAAGGCCCTTGACCCATTGATGGCCGATAACACCGATCTGATTATCTTGACGCCAGCGGGTAAACAATTTACCCAGCCGGTAGCTCAAGAGCTCTCAGCGCATTCGCATCTTATCTTTGCATGTGGTCGTTATGAAGGTATCGATGATCGCATCCGCCAGTATTACTCACAGCCTGAATTTCAAAATCGCAATATTCGCGTCCATGAATACTCCATCGGCGATTACGTACTAGGCGGGGGAGAAGTTGCCTCAATGGTAATGATCGAAGCAATCACTCGTTTGATCCCCGGCGTCCTTGGCAATCCAGATTCTCTTACAGAAGAGTCACATAACAGCGAGGGTTATCTCGAATATCCAAATTTCACAAAGCCGGCTCAATGGCGCGGGATTGATGTTCCAGAGATTTTGCTCAGCGGAAATCATGCAGCTATTGCCAAATGGCGCAGTGAGCAAGCCCAACTTCGCGCCCAGAAGAATCGGTAAGTAAATGGCGCGCACATATTTAGTTGAGACGTATGGATGTCAGATGAATGTCCATGACTCAGAACGTATTGCAGGGCTTCTCGATGCAGCGGGCCACATCCCCGTCACTAAGGGTGAGCAGGCAGATATCGTCGTCTTCAATACCTGCGCCGTTCGCGAAAATGCAGATAACAAGCTCTATGGAAATCTCAGCTTCTTGGCGCCAATTAAGAAGGCAAATCCTTCTTTGCAGATTGCAGTGGGTGGCTGTTTAGCTCAGAAAGATCAAGCAACGATTCTCAAAAAGGCGCCTTATGTTGATGTGGTCTTCGGAACTCATAACGTCGGCTCGCTTCCGGTGCTACTAGAACGCGCAAGAATCGAAGAAGAGTCGCAAATTGAGATCCTTGAGGCGCTTGAACATTTCCCCTCAACGCTACCTGCTCGAAGATTCTCAGCCTTTACCTCATGGGTTTCAATCTCGGTTGGATGTAACAACACCTGCACCTTCTGCATCGTTCCAGCGCTGCGCGGAGCCGAGAAGGATCGTGAGCCAGAAGATATCTTGGCTGAGGTTAAGGCGTTGGTTGCAGATGGCGTCATTGAAATAACTTTATTGGGACAGAACGTCAACGCCTATGGCGTTGAAGCAGGAAAGAAGGGCGCTTTCGCGCAATTGCTCCGCGATGTCGGTGCAGTGGAAGGTCTCGAGCGCATTCGCTTTATGTCTCCGCATCCACGCGACTTCACCGATGATGTCATCGAAGCTATGGTCGAAACCCCAAATGTGATGCCCCATCTTCACATGCCTTTGCAATCTGGATCTGATTCAATCTTGCAGGCGATGCGCCGGTCATATCGAAGCGAGAAGTATTTAGGAATCCTTGATCGAGTTCGCACCGCTCTACCGCATGCGATGATCACAACAGATATCATCGTTGGTTTTCCTGGTGAGAGCGAAGAAGATTTCCAAGCGACAATGGATCTCACCTCAAAGGCAGAGTTTGCAGCTGCCTATACATATAAGTATTCGATTCGCCCTGGCACGCCGGCCGGAGTAATGCCCAATCAAGTCGATGAAAAAATTGTTGGCGAGCGTTATACCCGTTTGCATGAACATCTCCAGAGAATCTCACTTGAGATCAACCAGCGCGCTGTTGGGACAACTCACCGCGTAATGGTCAATGAGATTGAGGGACGACGCGATGGAGATCGCGGCCGCATCACTGGTCGATCAGAGGATTTCAGATTGGTTCACTTCGAACCTATTGCTGGTGCACGGCCTGGAGACTTCGTAGATGTTGAAATTACCGAGGCTTCTGCCCACTACTTAATTGGTACGCCACTCAAGGTGATACCAACACGAGGTGGAGATGCCCACGAAGTTCGCACTCGAGAAGTTTCGGGACCGGCACCGACCATGCTCGGTATTCCAACGGTGAAACGCTAACAATGAGCGCGCCACTGATAATCATCTGTGGGCCAACAGCTACCGG
>JBDLWK010000002.1:0-35523 GCA_039804335.1 Actinomycetota bacterium | reverse complement strand
GGCGCCGGAATGCCATTCTTTACAACAGATACAGTTGCAGCTCAGCGCGCACTTGAGATTGGCGCCAACGCACTCTTGCTCGCAAAGTCAGGCGTCGATGGCGTCTATAACGCAGATCCTCGTAAGGATCCATCTGCGGTTAAATTTGATGAGATTTCATATGATGATGTTCTTCAGAAGTCACTTGCTGTTGCAGATGCAGCGGCATTTAGCCTCTGTCGCGAAAACAAGCTTCCAATTATCGTCTTTGACTTGATGTCACACGGCAATATCGGTCGCGCTGTTCGCGGCGAAAAGATTGGAACCCTCGTTAACTAACGGGGGCCACTAATAGGTAAGAAGAGAGACCACCATGGCTGACGTAACCACTTCACTCGCTGAAGCAACTGACAAGATGAATAAGGCTGTCGAGGTTGCTAAAGATGACTTCGGCGCAATCCGCACGGGACGTGCTCATCCAGCGATGTTTAACAAGATCATGGTTGATTACTACGGCACATATACCTCTCTCTCACAGCTTGCATCTATTCAGATCCCTGAAAACCGTCTTGCAATCGTCTCTCCATTCGATAAGGGTGCAATGGCATCAATCGAGAAGGCGATTCGCGACTCAGATCTCGGCGTTAACCCTGCATCAGATGGCGTAGTTATTCGCGTTGCACTTCCGCAGTTAACGGAGGAGCGCCGTAAGGATTACATCAAGGTGGCAAAGACCAAGGCTGAGGATTCTAAGATTTCAATGCGCAATATCCGCCGCGCTGCAAAAGAGGCGATGGAGAAGGCTGAGAAAGATGGCGATATCTCTAAGGATGATCTCTCACGCGGTGAGAAGGAACTCGAGAAAATCACCGCAGATCACGTAGCCAAGATTGATGAGTTGTTAAAGCATAAGGAAGCCGAGCTCCTCGAGGTCTAAGCCTCGCACCTTGCCATGTCTGACTTACACGCCATCAACGACGCGATCAATAAGCGCGCCGGAAGGAAGTTGCTTCCTTCAATTGGCGTATCAATAGCTCTCTTTGCCATCGTCTGGTTCTCACTTCGTTACGAGCGAGCGATATTCGCTGCAATCGTTGCACTTGCCATGGTGCTTGGTGTGCGCGAGATGGTCAACGCTCTCAAGAGCGCAGATATCAACCTTTCATTTCCAGCACTGACACTTGCTTCTATCGGAATGGCTGTAGCTGCCTGGTTCGGTGGAGTAAATGGACTTGCAGTTGCGACAGCAATTGCGCTGCCATTACTTCTAGCACTTCTTCTACCTAAAGGTCCCGAACACTTCATCCGAAGCGCATCTGCTTATGCGCTGACGCTGATCTACATCCCATTTCTTGCAGGCTTTTTAATTTTGCTCGCTCGCCCGCAGAGTGGCTTTGAGCGAATGATGACCTTCGTTGTGCTCATTGCATGCAATGACACCTTTGCTTACTTCACAGGTCTAGCCTTCGGTAAGCACACAATGGCGCCAAAGATTTCACCAAAGAAGACCTGGGAAGGCTTCGCCGGCTCTATCGTCTTTACGACAATCGCTGGCGCTCTTGCATTCCATTACATCCTTGATGCACAGGTATGGATCGGTGCACTTGCCGGTCTAGCGGTTGTTATCTCCGGCACCGTCGGCGATCTCATCGAATCCGCGATCAAACGCGACCTTGCAATTAAGGATATGGGTGATCTGTTGCCGGGTCACGGGGGAGTCCTCGACCGTATCGATTCAATTCTCTTTGCAGCTCCAACCCTGTGGCTTGCACTCGAAATTGTGCGCCGCGCACAGGATTCAGGACTGCTATGAGCCGCACTAATGAAGAACTCAATTTAATCTTTGATGAACCAGTACAGAAGAAGAAGGCGCCAAAGCACATCGCTGACTTCGCGCCAGAAGAGCGTAAGAACTTTGCTAAGGAACTTGGCTTTCAAGGCTTTCGTGCCAGCCAGGTAGCAACTCACTACTTCACCCATCTCAATAATGATCCAGAGAGCTGGACCGATATTCCTGCGAGCGAACGTCAGACTTTGGCAGATGCCCTTACGCCGAAACTGATGGAGCTCGTCACCACACGCACAACAGATGGCGGCATGACTCGTAAAGATTTGTGGAAGCTCCACGATGGAACTCTCGTTGAATCTGTATTGATGCGTTACACAGATCGCGTCACTGTATGTATTTCATCTCAAGCAGGTTGTGGCATGAACTGCCCATTCTGCGCAACAGGACAAGGTGGCCTCAAGCGCAACCTCACTGCTGGAGAGATCACCGATCAGATTGTTGCTGCAGCGCGTGCTTGTGCCAACGGCGAGCTTCCTGGTGGCCCAACACGACTTTCCAATATCGTCTTTATGGGTATGGGTGAACCTCTGGCCAACTACAACGCTGTGATTCGCACGCTA
The DNA here is from genome assembly GCA_039804335.1 of Actinomycetota bacterium. Lineage (GTDB taxonomy): Bacteria > Actinomycetota > Actinomycetes > Nanopelagicales > Nanopelagicaceae > Planktophila. Next base: position 33,135 of record JBDLWK010000002.1, on the reverse strand, counting down.
CACAACATCGTTGATGCCAATCCAGATGGACTTGGGATTTCAGCCCGCTCTGTAACAGTTTCAACAGTTGGACTCGTTAATGGTGTCGAGAAGCTAATGGAAGAGGGAATCAACTGCACCCTCGCAATCTCATTGCACACACCAGATGATGAACTTCGTGATTCGCTAGTACCAATTAATAATCGCTTCCCCGTTCGCGAGATCTTGGCTGCAGCAGATGCATATGAGAAGAAGACAGGTCGTCGCTACTCAATCGAGTATGCGTTGATTCGCGATATCAATGATCAGGCTTGGCGCGCAGACTTACTCGGTCGCTTGCTGAAGAACCGAGCAGCGCACGTTAATTTGATTCCACTTAATCCAACTCCGGGCTCAAAATGGACAGCATCTCGCCGCGAGGATGAGGCTGAATTCGTCCGCGTTCTCGAGAGCTATGGGGTCCCCGTCACCGTCCGTGACACCCGCGGCCGTGAGATCGATGGCGCATGTGGGCAGCTCGCGGCAACAGAATCGGCGAAGTAAGCCAACTTTCTTTCTCTAGACCTTAAGCCTAAAATCGCCTCATTATGCGAATCAAGGATATGAAGGTGGCTAGCTCTCGCCACATATCTAAGAAACGCATATCGAGATCCCTCTCGGCCGTCCTTGCCATCACACTTCTTCAGACGGTTATGCCGTCACAGCTTCCGACAGCATATGCGGCGGCAGGAAGTGTGGGAGCCTCCACCTCTAGCGGAACATGTGCCTCAGCGGTCGGCGAGACGAGCTATGTAACTGCAACATTTGTTAATGACACATTTTGTCTCTTGAAATTTAGTACCAGCACAACCTGGACAGTGCCAACCGGTATCACCGCAATCGACGTCTTAGTTGTCGGTGGTGGTGGCGGTGGTGGTGGCGACGGCGGTGGCGGCGGCGGCGGCGGTGAAGTTCGACAAGCAACCGGGTTATCCGTTACCGCTGGTGCGTCTTCAACCGTAACTGTCGGAACGGGTGGAGCGGGCTCCAGCCACACTCCTTCATCGGCTGGTTCCGCCGGCAATACCTCATCAATTGTTCTAGGTGGAACCACTTATAGCGCAGGTGGAGGCGCAACTGCAGTCATGTGGGTTACTTCCGCGAATTATGCTGCAGGAGGAAGTGGCGGCCAGAATGGCACCCAACTTACCGGATCGACCGACTTTAGTAAGGGTGGAAGAAACTCAATCCAAGTTTCCGGTCCAACATCAATCTCTGCAACCTCTCCAGGATATGCAGGTGTGACAACTTCATTTACCGGTACTTCTCTCACCTTCGCAGGTGGCGGCGGCGGTGGTATTTGTACCGATATTAAAACTGATGCTTCATTCGGTGGCGCTGCAGGCGGTAGCGGCGGTGGAGGTCGCGGTTCTTATCACACTCAAAACGTTGGTTTCGATGCAGGTCAGCCTGGCACCAATGGCCTTGGTGGCGGTGGCGGTGGCGGCGGTGCATGTAATGGTGGCGGAACAAATGGAGTTAATGGACGCACTGCAGGTGGCCGTGGTGGTGATGGCGTTGTCTACATCAAATACATCCCAGTAATTTCAATTAATTCCAACCCAACAAACGCCTCTGGTGTTATTGGCACAACAGCAACCTTCACTGCTTCGAACCTAGGAACAATCTCTGGCGCCACACGCACAAAGAAGTGGCAAGTCCTTGTTCCAGGAGGATCATGGACTGATATATCCAGTTCAAGCGCGGATTCATACACAACACCAACTATTACTCGAGCGATGCATAACAACCAATATCGCTATGTGGTGACCGATACCGCGGGAACTCTCGTCTCAACCTCAATCTCCTCTGCTGCAACACTTACCGTTATTCCACCGCCACAGGGTGATACCGATACAGCAATCTCGAAGAATGGTATATACAACTACTCCTATCTGAATGAGGTGGGTTCGGAAGAGGTAAAGGCGCTCTCTGGAGATAACTACACCTTTGAGGCGTGGGTTCTTCCAACAACTAATTGCTCAACTGGCAATGGATACTGCACCATCGCAGGTCGAGAAGGTGATTGGTTACTTGCAATCAATAATGGCGAGCTCACCTTTATTACCTATAACGTCAATACTTGGGGCACCTGGCAAGCAACCGGTACCAATATCCCTCTTAATCAATGGTCCTATGTTGCATTGACGAAGAGTTCAACGACTTGGTCTCTCTATGTCAATGGCGTTAAGACTTATTCAGCAACGCTCTCATATTCACCGCTAGCAAGTAGTGGTTATTACTTCTATGTGGGAGAGCGATGGGGATGGGGATATGCATTTAATGGCTCCATCGATGAGGTCAGACTCTGGCGAACTGATCGCGGTGCAAACATTGCCTCTGATATGACTTCAACGGCTACAAATACTTCCGGGCTCCTTGCTTACTGGAACTTTAATGAAGGTTCGGGATATACCGCATATAACCAAGTGCCTGGAGTAAAAGCGGTAACGGATTTCAAGATGGAGGTAAATAACCTCTGGGATGCAGATGTGGTCAGTACTCAGACACAATCAGGTCCATACACAGTACGCACCTTCAAGAGAACTATCTTGACGCTCAATGGCGGTTGGAAAGTGCCGACAGGTGTCACAAGAGTCTCAACGTTGCTCGTTGCAGGTGGTGGCGGCGGCGGTGGTGGACTCAATGGTGGCGGAGGCGGTGCTGGTGGATTTATCGAGACATGGACCGCTGTAACCCCCAATACTTACTATCCAATCAATGTCGGCGCAGGTGGCGTCGGCGCAATGACTGGAAGCCTTGCAGCAACTGCTCCTAGCAATGGAACTAACTCAACCGCTTTTTCTCTTACTGCAATTGGTGGTGGAAAAGGTGGCGCAGAATACAACTCACCTTATGCTCACTACGCAGCAGGCTCTGGTGGTTCAGGCGGAGGTGGATCGTGGGGCGATACCGGATCTAAATATGTTGGCGGCAATGGCACAACAGGGCAAGGTAATAAAGGTGGAAATAACCTCACCAACTGTTGCTTCGGTGCAGGTGGTGGTGGTGCTGGGGCTGAAGGTGGAAATACAACTGGCTCTGGTGCAGGTGCAGGTGGCGCAGGAAAAGCATCTGTCATTACAGGAACAACTTTGGCAGGTGGTGGCGGTGGATCACTTCGTACTGGAAGCAATACCGCTGGAACCGGTGGACTAGGCGGAAGCGGTGGCGGTGGTGCTGGTGCATCATCTGGATCTGCAAAACCAAATGCGACAGGAGGTCCGCAATCGGGAACCGCAAATACCGGTGGCGGTGGTGGAGCAGGCGTATTCCAAGGTGCTTCAACTGATGGAAAAGGTGCACAAGGTGGAACAGGTATAGTGGTTGTTCGCTGGATAACTGCAAGTAAGCCGATCTTCACACAGCCGACTTCTGATACAACAACTGCGGGGTTGATTGACACAATCACTGTCTCTGCAGATCCTATCTCGCCACTCACGCGCAGCTATCGCTGGCAATCATCGAGTGACACGGGAACAACCTGGAGCAATATTTCAACGGGCTCTGGCTTTACATCTCAGACTTACTCGACTCCAACTCTGGAAACGACAACGAGCGGAATTCGTTATCAGTACCGCGTAATTGTCACTGATTCAGATACGGTCGGACTATCTATAACCGATACAAGCTCGGCCATATACATAACTATCAATCCGCGAATCAGTATCTCTGGAAGCTATACGGCCCAAAAATACGGCACGACACATGTCGATACTTTTACCGCGGTAACAGGGACGGGCTCTGGAAATAAGACCTTTACGTTCTCACCCAATAACAGATCTGGAATTACCTGGAATGGATCCACTGCCAACCAGGCAACTTTGACCTTGGCTGGAACCCTTGGGCCAGGTACCTATTACGAGACAATGACTGCTACCGATACAAAAGGTGCAACCACTCAATACGGCATTGCAATTGTTGTGGGTAAGGCAGACACAATCACCGTTACATCTCTCGCGAAAACGGATACCTATACAGGTAACGCCTTAAGTTTTTCACCGGGCTACATAATCACCGGCCTTCAAAATAGCGACACCGTCACTTCTGTCTCTTGGTCATATTCAGGCACAGAGAACTCTTCAAGCACCTATGGGCCCTCAGCAACTAAGCCTGTCAACGCTGGTAGCTACCAGATCACGCCATCTGCCGTTATCTTGAATTCAGATTCATATACGGCTGTTAGATATGAAACCTCAACGCTAACAATCAACCGTGCGACAAGAACCATCACAGGATCTGTTTCGCCGTCGCCACTTAAATTCGGAGCAACGGGCACATTGAGTGCAACCCTTAGCGCGGGATCAGACGATGGCGCAATCACTTACACAACCTCAACCACCGACTCTTGCACAGTCTCTGCTGCCAACTTACAGGCGCTCAAGTCTTCAGGAACTTGTACTTTTGTTGCTCGAATAGCACGCGGAAATAATTATGAATCGGCAACAGCGTCATCGGTAAATGTCTCGCTGGCCAAAGCTGACACGCTGACAGTCTCAGTCAATGCAATTACTCCGGTGACATACACAGGTTATCCGGCGGCAGTTTCACCAACTGTGACAGTCTCAGGTCTTCAACTCACCAATAGCGTGGGATCAAGTCCGGTATCAATTAGCTATGTGGGCCAGGGGAATGTTGGCTCTAGCTGCGCCCAAGGTGGTCCATGTGCTGTGGGGGATACCGGCCCTGGTGGCGGAATAGTTTTCTATGTTGCCGCTTCCCAACAATCGTGGGGACGCTATCTTGAGGCTGCCCCTGCCAACTGGTCCGGTGGCGCAGATAATCAAGCGAGCAACATCTCCAAGTGGTGTGAAGCGACTCCTTCAATTGATGGAACAACCCTCTCTGGTTTCTATAACGGATTTGGCTATGGCTATAGCAACACATATGACTCGCGACTCAATGTTTGTACCGGTGGCGCGATCAATAAGGCTAGAACCTACCGCGGTGGTGGCTATACAAATTGGTATCTTCCAAATAACACAGAACTGGCAATCATGGCCGATAGCTCGATTCGGACCTTAATCGGACTTGTTCACGATTCGAGCCTTTGGGGTTATTGGGGCTCTTACCAGGCTGCCGACTCTGGATATATTGGATCACTTGTTACCCAGTATTGGGCGATTGGTTCGACAACAAAAAGTGAAGCAAGCAAGAATATGACAAGACCAATTCGTGCATTCTCCGAAGGCGAAATTGCAACAGTTACTTATCCAACACCGCCAACAGATGCCGGAACTTACACAGTAAAAGCTGCTTCATTAGCACTTTCATCTGGTTCGCTCTCGGATTATCAAGGTGTGACTTATACAGATGGGTCTCTGCTCATTAATCGTGCGCAGCAATCACCACTTGCGATTGCACAATACGGTGCAATCTTTGGTACTCCTTACAAAGTAATGATTTTCGGTGGCTCTGGCACAGGTGCCTTGAGTGAAACCGTTACCGCCGGTACTGCATCTGGCTGTACGATTTCGGGAGATACCGTCACCTCGACAACGGTTGGAACATGTCAATTATTTGCCACAAAAGCACGAGATCGTAATTACGAAACCGCTACCGCATCCGCGATGATTTATTTCCTCAACTTTGTCGCTAACCAACCTGACCAGGCTCCATCTGGAGGAAGTACCATCGCACTTGGTGGAGCAACGTCAATAACCCTCGACCCCAATGCAGCTCCAACAATTTCATCTCTTTCTACATACACGGCCACTGCGGGATCAACCCAAATCATCATCAATGGAGCGGGCTTCAACCAGGCTGATATAGCCTCGATCACTGTTAAGTTCTGGCGCAATGTCCTAGCCAGTGGCTTCAGTATTAATGGCGGAAATTCTCAGATTACAGTCACTGTTCCGGCCGGCGCCACAACAGGAAAGGTCACCGTGACAACTCCTAATGGAATTGCGGTCTCAGAACTTCCGCTCACAATAACCCCATAGCTCCTCCCGGCTTGGGTTCCCCTAGCCTCTTCACCTAGAATCGCCGTCTAGACGGATATAGGGAAGGGGATTGCAGTGCAGGTATCTCAAGCGCTCAATCCTCGTCGCATCGCACGTTCTCTCGTCACCGTATTTCTTCTTACTCTTATCCAGACCGTGGCGCCACCCCTTCTCGTGCCGAAGGTTTTGACTCCTCAATCTCAAGCCGTCACTGGAACCTTCACCGCTTCATCATCCACTTCACGTTCTTACATCACCATTCCTGCTGGCGTTGAATCAATCTCCGTGGTGGTTACCGGTGGTGGTGGTGGCCAGGGTGGAACCGATGGAGATAAGGCTGGCGGAAAAGGTGGCAAGGCCCAACGAGTCTGGGCCACATTCCTTGTTTCCCCAGGAGATGTAGTTTCACTCTTTCCCGGAAATGCTGGAAGCAATGGAAAAGGTGGCGTCAACATCAATGAGGGCGGAACTGGTGTAGGTGGCGCTGTTGCAGGAGGTGCCAGCACAGTTACTGACAGTTATTGGAATGTCAATGGAACCTCATATCAGAATCCAAGTTTTAGTGGTGGTGGCGGTGGAAAAGTTGGATCGTTTGGAAGCTCCGGTTCTGGCGGTGGTGGTGGCGCTGCATCAGTAGTTGCAATTAATAGAAATATTGTGGTGATTGCAGGCGGTGCCGGTGGCGGTGGTGGAGCAGGCAATGCAACTGGAGCTCAAGGCACAGACGGTATCGATGCAAACACCCCTCACTCAAATTTATTTTATGGCGGTACTGGTAAAGATAGCGGTGCAGGATTGAGCTGTTCGGCAACCGATGGCGGTGGCGGTGGCGGCGGCGGTGGCGGTTACTACGCAGGTACCGGAGGAAATACCGAGTTAGTGGGAAATGAATGTTCAGGTAGAGGTGGCTATCGAGGAAATGGTCTTGCTTATAACGCTATCAGTTCTGCAAACTCCACTGTTGATACCTCTGAAACTCCAGCATCACCTCTTAATGGCACCATTACATATACATACGATGTGAAGAGCCCATCTGTCTGCGCGCCAACTTCAACTATCGTAGATATTTACACCGTACTTAAATTTGATGCATCGATTAACTGCACCTGGACTGTGCCATCAACCGTCTCTGCTATCGATATCTTTGCCGTTGGTGGCGGCGGCGGCGGTGGAGATGATGGCGGAACAGGTGGCGGTGGCGGAGCTGGCCTATCTCGCTCGGCTGTGCCAGTAACTCCCAATAGCTCAGTCACTGTTCGTGTTGGTTATGGCGGACGTGCTGGAAACTTTAATGCTTGGTCTTCTGAGTTCGGAGAAACCTCCTCTGTCACAACAACTTCCACCACATTTAATGCTCCCGGTGGTCAAGGTGGCGGAAATAGAGCTACCGGTAAAGGCGCTGGAGGATCTGGCACGGTCAATGGCACATTTGCAGGTGGTGCGGGCGGTTTGTATCCATCTTCGGCTGCCGTGGGCGGAGCAGGCAACTTTGGTATCTCAAATTACTTCTTCGGTTCACTCAACACTTACGCCGGCGGAGGTGGTGGTGGCTGTTACTTCGAGACGGGTTCAAATGTTTCAGGAGCAATTGGTCGAAATGGCGGTGGAGCAGGATGCAGTAATACTTCTGCATCGGGGCAGGTCGATGGAATACCTGGCACTGCTGGAACTGGCGGAGGTGGTGGCGGCGGCGGCGCTGGAGCTGCCGGACGCGTCATGGGCGGTAAAGGCGGATCGGGTGTAATTCTTATTCGCTATGCAACCAATGCAGCAGATGGTTTTCCTGCGACCATCAGTTCAGCCCTCTCTGCGCGATTTTCGCCGGGGGATTTACAGGTTCTTGATTCTGCGCGAAAAGGTTGGATTGATTCATCGGGTGGTGGTGCAAGCATCGCAAATGCAAACTTCACCGGCAGCCCATACATTTCAACACGAGGCACCACAGATGGTGCATCGCAAACTGATTCATCAAAAACTCTTCTTGTTGCTAAAGGTGGCACCGGGGATCGAATAACACTGCGGAATCTTCCGACAAATTACACGCTCTTCACCATCTCTCGTTATGTCACGAACGGAACCAATGGCCGCCTCATCACGGCAAATGGTGGCGATTGGATATCGGGCCATTACAACGGCATGAATGGCTGTGCACACCACACTAGATGGCTCACAGGTAGTGGCTGCAACACCACCAACCTCTACGGTTGGCAGCTCGATACCGATCAACTTAAGTACTTTCGACACAATGGTGTCGATGTAACAATGAATCAGGATGCTGGCTGGGGAGATCAGAACTACCTCTATAACCAGAGCACGTCAACAGGCTTTGGTATCAATAACGACCCATACGGTCAAAATTCAACCTGGGAAGTAGCCGATCTCCTTGTTTTTAACCGTCAGTTAACTGCGGGAGAGATCAGAGCCGTTGAAAATTGGCTTGCCAGAGTTAATGGATTAACGCTTCATAAGAATTACCAATCATCAGAGACAGATACTGCAGTTGTGATGAATGGCGGTAATTATTTTTATGGGCAGTACCTCAACGGAATGTATATCAATGACACATTTACCGTCGAAGGTTGGGTTAATCCAAATGCCTACTGTGATGGCAATACAGAATGTCCAATATTTAGCTATGAGGACGTATTAGTAACTCGAATCTATCAAGGCACATTTTGGTATGCCTTGTATGGAGATGTTTCAGGATGGCAATGGACTGATACAAAGGTTAAATTCCAAGCGGGAGAGTGGCACCACTTCGCGCTCTCTAAGCGATTAACTGGAAATCAAGCTAATGCGGTTGATCTTTACCGGGATGGAAAAGTTGCATATATCAACTCCGGAACGCCATATCTCAACAATGCGGGAAATGTGGCAGCCACTAATTCGTCGACAGATGTTGTAAATACCAACGATACTTGGTACTACTTTGGTGCAAGATCCGGCGGGGCTCGTTACTACGGCCAAATGGATGAGATAAAGATTTGGAAGGTTGCGCGTACAGCAGAGCAGATTGCATCTGATCTCAATTCAACTGATGCGACAAGTGCGAACCTTCAGCTCTATTACGACTTCAATAGGGATGCGCTCTCCGATACGTTCGATCTTCAAAACCTCGCATGGGGCGGACATTCACGTTCAGATTTGGTCTCAGCCGGAACTCAGGCCTTTCAGGATGTAAAGATAGTTTCAACCACAGCGCCATATACAACGATTAAATTTCCAAGAAATTACCTCACCCAAACCGGTGGCTGGAAAGTTCCACAGAGCATCTCACAAGTTCAAGTTCTTCTCCTCGGCGGCGGCGGCGGTGGCGGTGGTGGCTATGAAGGCGGCGGTGGCGGAGCCGGCGGATTTATTGAAACTCTCACAACTCTCAATCCTGGGAGTACCTACTCAATTCAGGTCGGTACCGGTGGTAGAGGCGCCATGAATCCATATTCGGCAGTCAATGGTGAGACAACTAATGCATTTGGTATAGCTGCCATTGGCGGAGGAGCTGGCGCATCTGAGTTCAATGTTTCGAATACCAATGTTCAATATGCAGCAGGCGCTGGAGGATCCGGAGGCGGAGGTAGCTGGTCGGTTAACTTCCCGGGTGGTAGTGGGGTAAATGGGCAAGGAAACACTGGTGGGTCAAGCGCTACCTTTGATGAAGCTGCTTGTGGTGTGGGAAACATAGTCTTTGTTGGCGGTGGCGGTGGCGGTGCAGGTTCCGTCGGTGAAAACGCATCATGTTCTAAGGGTGGAAATGGTGGATCGGGTCGCTCATCAACCGTATTAGGCACGGTCGTTGCGGGCGGTGGAGGTGGATCACTTCGTCCGTTCAGTCGTTCAATTACATCTGCAGTAAGAGGACTTGCGGGATCTGGTGGAGGTGGAATTGCCGGTTGGGGTGATGGCGCAGCGATAGCTTCAACAAATGGTCCTGGAAATGGAAGCGCAAATTCCGGCAGTGGTGGCGGTGCTGCATATTCCAGCGCAGGAGTACTGGGAGTAGGAGGTGCTGGTGGTTCAGGAATAGTTGCACTTCGTTACATCACGGCTGCAAAACCAACATACACGAAACCATCAATTTCATATCACAACGTCGGTCAGACAGAGACTTACACAACTAACGTTGCCCAAGATAGTGCCACGGCAGTTCTGACCCGAACCTTTAAATGGGAATCAACAACTCCTACCGCGAACGGAAGTTTTACAACCCTCAAAGTCGGCACTGGTGCATCCAATGCAACATTTAGTTGGGTTCCTTCTGATACCTCAACAACTGGATCTGGATATCTCTATCGTTTGACTGTTACCGATTCTGATACTGCGGGGCTCTTTATCACCGATTCATCAACCGCCTACGCAATCATTAACCCTGCACTCAAAGTAACCGCGCCTGATGCCGGCACTTCACTTGTAAAGAGAATAAATATCAGTCGCAGCGAAACTTTTACAATTACCCTTGGAACGCCTACATATAAAGCCACCTTGGCGCCAGTGATTCCAGGAATCACAATCGATACATCAACAGCGGGTTCGGTGATTCTTCGAATTGGGGATACAGCAACTGTTGGAACGTGGCTCGAAACTCTGACGGTGACCGATTCAGTGGCGGCTTCTATCGCGATTCCGCTGACTATCAATATTGCAGCGCCTCCAACTCTGCTCAATACAGGCGAGATCGCCTCAAATGGATTAGTACTCAATCTGGATGCTGGAAACTCACAGAGCCTTCTCTTTAGCGAGACAACTACTGCAACGAATGCCATCTGGCGTGATCTCAGTGGAAATGGAAAGCACGCCCAGACAAGTGGCACTTTTGACGCTCGCACCTGCACTGCGCCGGTTTATTCGCCTTACCAAGGTGGATATATGAACTTCAATGGCTCTACCGATTGCTTCTGGACACCTTATGTTGGCTATCAGATGGATAGGAGCTTTACCTTAGAGACTTGGTTTAAGCTCAATGGCACCACTTTCAATACTGGCTCTTCAATCATCACCCAAAATTACTCAAGTAAGAACATTAACTTTGTTCTCGGCGACATGCTGGGAAATAACACCATCACTGTCGCCTTCTATGAGGGTACGTGGCGTCAATGTGCAACTGGCTTTAAGCCAACTAACGGAGTTTGGAACCACATTGTCGGCACATATGACGGCGCCAACATGATTCTCTATGTAAATGGTGTTCGCTTCTGCACAACTGCATTTACAGGTGGTCTTAGCACTAATGTAAATATTGACGGTACATTTATCGGGCGCAGACACGATGGCGGCAGTACTTATTACGCAAATGGATCAATAGCGACTGCAAGAGTTTACAGAATTCCATTAACAGAAACTCAGGTAGCGCAGAATTTCAATGCCACTAAGGTTCGTTTTGATCAATCAAATGTCAATATGCTCATTCCAGTCCAGAAGTATGGTGCGAAGACAATTGAATCTTTCACGGCAACTTCAGGTCATGAGACAGATACTGTTACATTCGCTGTGGGTGACCGCAATGGTATTGATTGGGATACAACAACAGTCTCGAATCAAATTAATCTGAACATTCAAGAGTCGCTGACCGTTGGTACGTATTTGGATACTGTTACGGTTACAGATAGCTTGGGTCAGTCGACGTACCTACCAATCAAGATGACAGTTACGAAGGCCGATACATTAACTGTCTATATTGATACACCAACAGCCCTGAGCTATACGGGCGCTCGAGCAAGCCTTACCCCGGTCCTAAAGACAATTGGTGCAGTGGGTCTTGAATCAGGCACGGCATTATCTGCATCTCTCAGCTTCAAACCCGCAGGCACGACATGTGCGACAGGCGGCTACTGCCGCGTCGGAGATATCGGCCCTGGTGGCGGAATAGTCTTTATCGATACTTCTACTGCAAGCAGTGATGGACGTATTTATGAAGTTGCGCCTCAGAACTGGTCGGGCAGCGATGATCTCTCCACCGTTGCCACATATTGCTCAAGTAACTCTCTTAACCTTGGAGCGACGCAGGTGGGAATTGGCTGGGGAGAGACAAATACCAGTCTTGCCAAAACCTCATGTCTCGGTGGCGCAGTTAGCAAAGTCAACGCATTCAACCAAAGTAATTCGACTGGATATTCTGATTGGTTTATCCCATCAAAGAATGAGGCTGTTGAGCTCGCAAAGATTCCAGCTACAGCCGGTCTACTCAATATTGGGAACAATTGGAGCACTGGAAAATGGGGATACTGGGCATCAACCGAATTCAGCTCTTCAGTGATGTGGTCAATCGGTCATACCGGAGCATCTTTTAATGGCACAGCAAATGTCAGCAAATCCGAAGCTTCACAAAACATGGTGCGTCCTGTGCGCGCATTTAAATCTTGTTGGGCAATTGATACATGTACCGCTCTCGCTACCAGCGAAACACCAACAGCTGCTGGCGTCTACGTAATCACCCCAACAACATTGAGCAATAGCGCAGATTTATTGACTAAGTACACTGCAATTACTTATGCATCTTCGCGCTTGACGATCAACCGTATAGCCCAGCGCGCTCAGGTGATTCCTTTTATTAATACAAATTACCCTGAGACCTTCACTGTAAACGTCAGTGAAGGTAATGGAAATGGCGCAATCTCATACTCAACGGTCAACGGAACTGCATCAGGTTGCACATTCGATTACAAGAAGCTTTACACGACTAGCCAGGGAACTTGTACTGTGACGGTTGTAAAGGCGGGAGATCGCAACTACCTTCCAGATACGGTGACTGCTAACGTGCTCTTCTTAGCATTTGTAATCAATCAGCCATCGCCTGCTGCTGGTTCGGGCGCAACCATCGCGCTATCGGGTGCGACCTCAATTACATTAGATCCGAATGTAGCCCCATCAATTACATCGCTCTCCACCTACACCGCAACCGCAGGATCAACTCAGTTGATCATCAATGGCGCTGGCTTTAACCAGGCTGATATCGCATCTATCACGGTAAAGTTCTGGCGAAATGTGGTCGCTAGCGGATTCACAATCGATGCTGGTAACTCGCAAATCACTGTGACCGTCCCGGCAGGTGCCACGACAGGTAAAGTCACGGTGACCACCCCTAACGGAATAGCAGTATCAGAGCTCCCGCTCACAATCACCCCGTAATTAGGCTCTCCGCTTCCCTGGCTTGGTGGCCTCACCTGATTCTCTTAGAATTCTCTCCATATGTTGGCCAAGAAGCTCCAGACCCGAATCGCACGCACCCTTGTCGTGCTGCTCTCGGCTGGCTTCATCCAGGTGGGGCTAAGCGCTCCGCAAGCATCGGCAGCTGCTCCAATCGAACCCACAATCTCAAGCGTCACTTCAGGGGCTACAAGCCTGACGGTCAATATGGTGACAACGGGAATTGATGCATCCTCTTGGAGATATAAAGTCACACGCCGTGTGGTCTCAGGCTGCGCAAACCCTGGGGGAGATGGCGTAGTTCAAACGACCGGCTCACTCAGTGAAACGATTTCAATTACAGGGCTCACTGCTGGCTGTATCTATTCAATCGGTGTTGCTGGTTATAACGGCGTCATCGGTGATTATGCCGAGTCGGAAAAACTTGTAGGTGGATTTTCGAATGGCCTGACTGCGTATCACAAGAATGAAGTGGGGACTTCCAATGGGATGACTCGAACTCCATTCACGACCGGCACATGTGGCGTGGAAACAGTTGCAAATATAAATAAGAACTACGCCCTCACTGGCCCAACCGGATGCAATGTCGATGGCTTTACTTCTTACTATCTCGGATATATCAAAGCTCCAATCACCGGATCGGTAACCTTCAAGAACCGCAGCGATGATGGATTCATGCTCAATATTCAGGGACAGAACATCATCACTGATAATACGGATCACGCTTCAGCATCGGCAGGAACTGGTAATGCCAGCGGCTCAATCAATATGGTTGCCAATGAGATATATCGAATTGAAGCTTGGTACCATGAAAATGGAGCCGGTGCAGATGTTAATCTAGATTGGGAATACTCAGGTCAATCACAGACCGGCGTTCCAAGTAGCGCTTTAGCTACGGATCCATCTGTCTTCTTCGGTACCTGCCCTCTTGGTCTGGCACCTCGATGCGCGGCCGGTTCGGCAGTTGAGATCAAGCAATCGACTGGCACCAATATGGATGGCAATTACTGGATAATTGTCAACGGAACTGCGACGTTGACCTACTGCATCATGAACTCTGCAATGAGCGGTGGCGGATGGATGCTGGCGATGAAGGGCAAGAAATCTAGCTCGACCTTCTCATATGCATCTTCTTATTGGACCAATACAACTCAGCTAAATGATTCTTATCCAGAGCGCTGGAAGAGCGGTGATACACAGCGCGATATCGATGCTAAATACGGGGTCTTTAGCTACAACAAGGGCAACCAGATCATGGCGCTCTTCCCAGAACAAAATGGTTATGCCGGTGGTGCAATTGCAGCCGGAACTACTGGCAATACATCGGTTACATATGGATTCTCCTGGATTGAGACAACTACCGCGGGACGTACCTGGACATCTGCCGATGGTGATTCCTGGAACATAAATAGTTCGGGTTCAGGTGGGCCCAACGGTTCTTCTTGCGTCACGGTCGCAACAACTTTCACCAATCTATTTACCAACTCTGCTCGATGCGCATTTAGAAAAGTCAGCTCCTCATACTCAGCGGGAGAATCGCCGTATTCTGCAATCGGAAATGGACTTTTCTATTCCCAGGCCGATATCCGGTTCTTCGGGATTAACTATGCAAATAATGGTGGCATTGCGCGAGCCCGCTTTGGCTTTGGCTGGAATGAAAATGGGGCAACAAATGAAGGCAGCAATGATGGCTCAGGTGGTATCGGAATCACCTACAGCACTTATTCTGTCACTGCCGGCACAATCAATGGTTGCTGTGCAACGCAAAATGGCCTGTCTGGCGGATCCAATACAGGAACCAATATCCCATTTGAGATGTATGTTCGTAATTCAACGACAACTCCGGTTACAGGAAACAATCTTCGCGTAACTTATAAGCGCGCAACAAGTTTGACTGCTGGAAACGGATTCACAGCCTCTGGCACAAATGGTTCCAATACATTCCGTCTAAGCCCGCTTCGTGAAGGTTTCTATATCGATCCGACGAGCGGTGCCATTACAGTTTCAGAGGCGATTGCAGTAGGTACATATACGACTAATGTGACAGTTACAGATACAAATGGTGTATCGGGAAATAGATCTGTCACAATCCAAGTAATAGCTGATTCGTCAGAGACAGATACCGCAGTAAATTTTTCTGGCACAAATCATCTAGCAACTTCGGCGGCAGTGCTTCTCACCGGCAGCCAAACTTGGGAGGCGTGGGTTAAGCCAACTTCTGCCTGTGGCAACAACATCCAAAAGACCGTCTTCGGATCCAACAATTTTGCTCTCTTATGTATGAATGGTTATTGGTATTCAACCTTTAGGGATGTAGGGAATAATTGGACAAGTATCCAGTCTTCCCAACGAATCATTTATGAAGCCTGGACCCATATAGCGGTGACGCGATCTGGAACATCTGTCTCGATGTATATCAACAACGCTCGCACTCGAGGGTGGAATGGGGCGGCTTGGGTAGATTCCTGGACCATTGCTTCAATCTACGGTACTGCCGCGAACTTCTTTGTTGGGGGCTACGGAGCTGATCAATACTTCTCTGGTGCAGTTGATGAATTTAAGGTATGGAGTGAAGCCCGCACTCTCACGCAGATCACCGATGGAATGTATGCCGCACCGAATTTATCGAGTGCCAACCTCGTTGCCTACTGGGACTTCAATGAAGGCAGCGGTACCTCTGCAGTTTCGCGGAGTCAATTATCGGATTCAACTTACAATTTTTCACCGCTCAGTAATCAATGGGTAACGGTTGCAGCAACGACAACTTCTGGACCGTACACGGTTGTCTCAATCCCACGTACACCGATTTCTTCAGCATCTGGTTGGCGTGTACCTGACTCTGTTACCGCTGCTTCGGTTCTTCTTGTGGGTGGTGGAGGTGGTGGCGCAGGCTCGTACACACCTCGAACAGGTGATCCGGCAGGAGCCGGTGGCGGCGGTGGCGTTTACTACGCACCAGCTGTTCCGCTCACTCCAAAATCTTTGGTATCTCTCAAAGTTGGTGCTGGTGGAGCAGCTGGCATCCCAACAGATGTTCGAGCTGACACACGAGGTTATTCAGGCACAACAACAACTTTCGACGCACTCTCTGCCGGAGGCGGCGGAGCAGGCGGATATTATGATTCAACAAACCAAGATGGTCTTGCTGGAACTGCCGGCGGTGGCGGTGGAGGTGCTTCAAATTATTATGAGGCGTACACCAAAGGCGATCCCGGATCGTCTAGCAGCGCAACTGTCAATGGAAAGACTTTTGCAGCTAGTTCGACTGCAGGAGCGGGCGCTACCTACAACGCAGCAGGATATGGTTATAACGGTGGCGGTGCGGGTGGTGCCGCCACATATGCTGCTCGTGGACCCGGCGTTGTATCTTCCATTACAGGTCAGAGCACGACGTATGGCCTAGGGGGTGGGGGCTATTTACCTTCGGGATGGACATTCTCTGCTCAAACAAGCACAGGCAATGGTGGCGATGGTAATTACAACGATTTCACTGGCGGTGCACAAGGTGGCAGTGGGCTTGTCGTTATTCGGTACATCACCGCTCTAAAACCGACCTTTACATCGCCATCAAATACTACGATCAATGTTGGAATGGTTGAATCCTTTACAACTAATGCGATTGCAGACAGTGCAACTGCAGGACTTACAAGAACATTTAGATGGGAATCAACTACTGCTGGCTCAGGCGGAACATACTCTGCAATTAAGACCGGAACCGGCTTTGCAAACGCTTCTTTCAGTTGGACGCCTTCAGATACGCGCACGACTGGAAGCAATTACCTTTACCGAGTTGTCGTAACAGATTCAGATGCTGACGGTTTGTTTATCGTTGATACAAGTACCGCTGTATATGCGGTTATCAATGGAACTCTCTCGTTGATATCGAAATCGACTATTTCTAAAACGGTCAACATAAGTAAGACTGAAACATTTACGGTGCTTAACGGAACCCCGACCTATCGATATACGCTGACGCCAGATGGACCAAATTTCTGGGTTGATTCATCTATTGCGGGATCGCCGCGAATTAGGATTTCCGATACCGCAACTGTTGGAACTTATTACGAAACCTTTACAGTGACGGATTCAATTTCTGCCTCGATCACGGTGCCACTGACAATTGTCGTTAACCCACCTCCATCTTTCTCAGCCAGCACCTCACTTGTTGATTCTGGAACAGTGCTCTATCTCGATGCTGGCAATAGCTCTAGCTACCGACGTAGTGGCAATTCTTGGAACGATATCTCGGGACGCGGCTTGACTGGCGATCTCGTTGCAAATCTCGGTTCAAAAATCGTAAGCTCTTCAGTTAACACCTGTAACGCTCCCACATTCTCGACCGAACTCAATGGAGCATTTACATTTACAGCATCGTCTCAAAACTGCCTCTATGCGGCAAATGTTGGAAACCTTCAGTCATACACAGCTGAGGCGTGGTTTAGGCGAGCGGGTACCCAATCAACAAATTCAACCCTCTTCGCAAATCCTTATAGTGGAGGTGGAAAGCAAGTCAATATTGCACTTATCTGGGCGAACAGCACAGATTTAGCTGCCTGTGTATATGGGGGATCCACCTGGATCTGCTCAGCTCAGGTGACTATTCCAGATTACACATGGACTCATGCGGCGGCGACCTTCACAGGTAGTGCGCTTACGCTATATATAAACAACGTGGCATCGACCTCAACGACTGGAATCTCCATTGCATGGGATTCAGCAAAGTTAGATGGCGGATTGGTTTTTGGACGTAAATGGGATGGCGATTCAAATTGGTTTAATGGCGCCCTATCAACCGTACGAATCTACAACCGAGTTCTCAACAGCACAGAGCTTTCACAAAATTACAATGCCACCAAGAACCGGTTTACAGAGACCCTCAATCCAAAGGGCATTAAAGCTCGCTATGGTTTAAGAATTAATGAGACCTACACAGTCACGGCTGGCTCTGAAACTCTCACCGCAACTTTTACGGCCAACGCGATTACAGGGATCACCTGGGATACCTCGACAGTGCGTTCGATCAAGATTCAGATAGCCGAATCCCTTACCGTCGGCGTTTACTTGGACACCATTACAGTTACAGATATCTACGGATCTTCAACAAATCTACCGATACGAGTTGAGGTTGGTCGCGCTCCTTCAATCACCATCTCGATGGATACTGGAACCGTTACAACATATACAGGTTCGCCGCTATCCACTTATCCCAAACCCGTGATTAAGGGATTACTTAACTCTGATACTGGCACAGTTGCGACGAAGTTTTCATCTTCGCTTTATTCCTTAAGTACCTCACCGCCTACCAATGCAGATACCTACACGGTATCTGCTGCAGATTTCACCTTTACTACCGGTGCACTCTCTAATTACATCTCCGTCATCTATGAGAGCAGCACAGCTGTCATTAATCGTGCACGACAAACACCGCTCAATATCTCTATGTATGGAGCAGTTACCGGTTCACCATTTACGATCACATTGCTTGGCGGTTCAGGTGATGGAGCTGTAACGGAGACGCTCACCGGGGTCAGCACCGCTCCTAACTGTGCAATCTCAAATCACATCCTTACCTCATCTGCCACCAGCACTAGCTACTGCCAAATATCTGTGACCAAGGCGCAATCTCAGAACTATCTCCTCGAGTCTTCGACTGTTCAGATTTACTTCATGACTTATCTCCCTAGTCAGCCAACTGGTGTTGTCGGTTCGGGGTCAGGAATCGGCCTTAATGGGGCAACTGCGATCATCCGTGACGCCAACGTTGCTCCAATCATCACCGGCTTGAGCGTTTCAAATGGTGCTGTCGGATCAGTAATTAGTATCACCGGAGCGGGCTTCTATTTCGCTAATCCAAGTAGTCTCAGTATTAAGTTCTGGCGCAATGTTTCAGCTCTCACCTACACGATTGTTAGTGACACAAGCGTGAGTGTGACCGTTCCCGCAGGAGCTACAACCGGCCGCATTCTGATTACCACCCCAAATGGGCTAGCCGCTTCAACCATCTTTACCGTGACACCATGACCGGGCAAGTAGTATTCGACTCTGAATCGAAGGGGGATAGGTCATGAGCTACTTCAATAGCGCATCCAACCCTGAAGATTTCGAAGATGGTTACTCAGAGGAAAACTCAGCCCCTCGCAGCCGCCGAGCAAAATTTAATGTTGGTATTTTCCTGATCATTGCCGGACTCCTCGGTACATCTCTTGCTGCAAACATCTCCCTTAATGGTGGACAAAGGAAAGAGTTCGGCCAAGGAATCTTCCAGATTAAGGCATGTGATCAGTGGGTAGGTGTCGGACTTACATCAGGTCAAGGCGCGCAGAACACTTATGTTGCAAACGTCCGACTTATGGGTCTTGATCCCCGCCTATGCAAAGGCACAATCTTTAGAATTAAATTCTTCCCGACCGGCAGCACCACCGCCCTTCCTATGTATCTCGGAGCTGGAACAACCTCAGCCGCAACAGATTCAGTAACGGCAACAACTCTCGTAACTCGAATTACAAATACCGCCTATACCGGAAACAATTCCAGCGCATATGCAACATGGGCGTATGACGCAGTGACTCTTATTGACCCACAAGGGCGCGATATAGGTTATGCCGATAACTATGAACTTATTGATTACACACCCGCTACTGGTGTTTATTCAATTGTCTTTACATACCCAAGAGCTGTCGCGGCTCAGGTGGCAAGTATCACTATTGAAACAGCGAAGTATTCCTAGATAGTATTCGGCGCATAGCTCTGCCCGTTGCGATCGAAGGAATATTTCATGAAGAAGTTACAGAATTTCATCAATGGCCAATCAGTCGATTCAAAGTCAGGTGAGACCACAACTCTCATTAATCCTGCCACCGGCCAGCCTTTTGCAACGGCTCCTATCTCGAACGCTGCCGATGTAGATGCTGCGATGAAGGCGGCGAGCGATGCCTTTGTTGATTGGCGCGACTCAACACCTTCAGAGCGCCAACGCGCACTTCTCAAGATTGCCGATGCCATCGAATCCCGTGCAGATGAATTTGTTGCTGTTGAATCCGAAAACTGCGGAAAGCCAACTGGACTTACCGCCTCTGAAGAAGTGCCACCAATGGTTGATCAGATCCGATTCTTCGCAGGAGCTGCACGTAACCTTGAAGGAAAGTCAGCGGGCGAGTACATGCGCGGAATGACCTCCTTTATTCGTCGAGAGCCTGTCGGTGTATGCGCCCAGGTAACACCGTGGAACTACCCAATGATGATGGCGGTCTGGAAATGGGCGCCAGCAATTGCAGCGGGTAATACCGTCGTCCTTAAGCCAAGCGATACAACACCTGCTTCGACAGTTTTTATGGCGCAGGTCATGTCAGAATTTCTTCCAGCAGGCGTTATCAACGTCGTTACCGGAGAACGCGCAACCGGCGCACTTCTCGTTGAGCATGAGACACCAGCGATGGTTTCGATCACCGGTTCAGTCGGCGCAGGTATGGCAGTTGCCAGCTCTGCAGCGAAGTCACTGAAGCGAGTCCACCTCGAACTCGGCGGCAAAGCTCCAGTCGTAGTCTTCAATGATGCAGATCTCGCAGCAACAGCTGAAGGAATCGCAATCGCCGGCTTCTTCAACGCTGGCCAGGATTGCACAGCAGCAACTCGCGTCATCGTCCAAGAGGGCGTCTATGAAGAGATGGTGAAGTTGTTAGCTGATCAGGCAACCAACCAGATTGCGATGGGTATGCCGAATGAGGATGTTCTCGTTGGTCCGGTTAACAATGCCAACCAATTTGAGCGCGTCTCAGGCTTCATCTCACGCGTTCCATCCCACGCGCGCATCGTGGCTGGCGGAAAGCCTTCAGGGCTTCCCGGCTACTTCATCGCACCAACGGTAATTGCAGACCTCAAGCAGGGGGATGAGCTGATCCAATCTGAGATCTTCGGACCTGTCATCACCATCCAGAAGTTCAAGGACGAGGCTGAGGCGGTCGCGATGGCCAATGGTGTCGATTACGGCTTGGCTTCATCGGTCTGGACTAAAGATCATGGCCGCGCAATGAGAATGGCGAAGGCCTTTGACTTTGGCTGCGTCTGGATCAATACCCATATCCCACTGGTGGCAGAGATGCCTCACGGGGGATACAAGCGCAGCGGATATGGCAAAGACCTCTCCAGCTATGGATTCGAGGATTACACCCGAATCAAGCATGTGATGACCAACCTCAACGCCTAGCAAATAAGCGCTGAGAAACCTCTCATTTAAGTTTGGCCTAGAGCCAATTGGGTTACATAATGAGCCCTGCAAAACCGTCCCTTGTACCGGCACATCAAAAAGGAGCCCTCGTCATGGCTAAAAAGAACC
Organism: Actinomycetota bacterium; assembly: GCA_039804335.1. Lineage (GTDB taxonomy): Bacteria > Actinomycetota > Actinomycetes > Nanopelagicales > Nanopelagicaceae > Planktophila. Next base: position 11,700 of record JBDLWK010000002.1, on the reverse strand, counting down.
TCTCACCAGAAGCACGTTCAATTCTCAACTCTCGCGTATCACGTCGTGCAGTTCTTGCCGGCGCTGGCGCTGTAGCTGGTGCTTCTGCGCTCGCTTCATGCGGTTCAGGCGGAGGCGCAGATGCAGCTAACTCAGTTCGTTGGGCTAACTGGACTCTCTACTTAGATGTAGATGACTCAGGTAACAAGTACCCAACTCTTGAAGCATTTAAAGAGAAGTTTGGTATCGACGCTGTTTACTCAGAAGATATCAACGATAACGATGAATTCTTCGGCAAGGTGCAGGGCCAGCTCAAGCTCGGTGAAGATATTGGTTACGACGTAATCACACCAACAGACTGGATGGCAGCTCGCTTTATCCGTCTTGGTTACACACAGAAGTTTGATAAGGCAAATATTCCAAATGCAAAGAACATTCTTGATTCACTTGCTTCACCATCATTTGATCCAAACCGCGACAGCTCACTGACATATCAGAGCATCATGGCAGGACTCGGTTGGAACACCGCTGTAAATCCAAAGGGCATGAAGTCAGTTGATGACCTCTGGACCCCACAGAACAAGGGCAAGGTCATTGTTCTCTCTGAAATGCGCGACACCATCGGCGTCATCCTTCTCTCACAGGGCGTCGACGTCACTACAGTGACAGAAGATCAGTTCATGAACGCTGTTGACTTCCTCGAGAAGAAGATTGCTGATGGCTGGATTCGCGGCGTAAAGGGCAACGAGTACAAGGAAGACCTCATCTCAGGCGATGCAACAGCAGTAATTGCGTGGGCCGGCGATCTCTTCCAGCTTTCAAATGAGAATGAAGGAAAGTTTGACTTCGCTATCCCAGAATCAGGCGGAACAATCTCAGGCGATAACTTCCTCATTCCTTCAACAGCATCTGCTGAAGGTAAGAAGAACGCTGAAACTCTTATTAACTACTACTACGACCCAGCTGTTGCGGCAGAAGTTGCGGCTTACGTTAACTACGTAACTCCAGTTAAGGGCGCACAAGAAGAGATGGAGAAGTTCGACCCAGAGCTTGCAAAGTCTGAGTACATCTTCCCAACTGAGAAGACCCTCTCACGTCTCAACGTCTTCAAGGCGCTTACACCTGCCGAGGAATCTGCTTGGACAGAAGCCTTCCAAAAGGCTGCTGGTAACTAAGTTGTCAGGAATCTCTTCAGCGCGCGGTGACCTTCGATTAGAGAATGTCTCAAAGAGTTACGGTGATTTCACTGCAGTTAATGATCTCTCATTAACAATTCCAGAAGGTTCATTCTTTGCTCTCCTTGGACCTTCAGGTTGCGGAAAGACCACCACTCTTCGAATGGTCGCCGGCCTTGAAGAGCCAACCAAGGGAACAATCTCTCTTGGTAACACTGATATCACTTTCACCAAGCCATATCAGCGTCCTATCAATACCGTCTTCCAGAACTATGCGCTCTTTCCTCATCTGACTATCTTTGAGAACATCGCATTTGGTCTTCGTCGACGTGGCATTAAAGATGTGAAGGAACAAGTTGAGAAGGCTCTCGATCTCGTAGAGCTCTCTCACTTGTCTTCACGTAAGCCAACACAACTCTCAGGCGGGCAGCAACAGCGCATCGCGCTTGCACGAGCAATCGTTAACCGTCCAGCGCTCTTACTCCTTGATGAGCCATTGGGTGCGCTCGATCTCAAGCTTCGCCGTCAGATGCAGATTGAGCTCAAGTGGATCCAGAAGGAAGTTGGGCTTACCTTCGTTCACGTTACCCACGATCAGGAAGAAGCCATGACTATGGCCGACACCATTGCGGTGATGAACGAGGGCGAGATCGAACAACTCGGATCTCCAGCAGACCTCTATGACAATCCAAAGACAGCATTCGTTGCCAACTTCCTTGGCCAGTCAAACCTCATCAAGGGAACTATCACCGGCAATGATGGCGATAACCATGTCGTCGAACTCTTCGGCCAGAAGATCTCATTGGCAAAGAACCGATCACATGCAGTCGATAACTCAATTCTTGCCGGTATTCGTCCAGAGAAGTTCCGCATCTCGCGCCTTGCAACACCTACCTCAGGAAATATCTTGAGCGGTGGCAAGATTGAAGATGTTTCTTATATCGGCGTCTCAACTCAGTATCAGGTATTGATGCCTTGGGGACAAGAGCTCATGGTCTTCGAGCAAAACGATGATGGAGTCGCTCCATTTAACGTAGGCGAAGATGTCAACATCTCTTGGGAGGCGGGATTTACATTCGCCCTCCGCGGAGATGAAGATGCAGAGGCTGGAACAGAAGTAAATCCAGAAGAGATCATCGAGGATGATGAGTAAGTCAGGGATTTCAAATCCACGTACTCCTTACCTACTCCTTCTTCCAGGAATAGCTTTTCTCTTTACCTTCTTCATCTGGCCTATCGCCAACTTGGCGCAGACATCTACTCAGACACCAATCGCTGGGGGAGATACCGGTGAATACGAGCAGACGCTTCGCTGGGCAAACTACCTCGATGCCTTCTTAGAGAATAAAGAGCAGTTTGGTCGTTCTTTCCTCTATGCAGCAATTGCAACGGTTGCCGCCTTGGCAATTGCCTATCCATTGGCATATGCGATTGCTTTTAAAGCTGGAAAGTATAAGAACGTTCTTCTCGTTCTCGTTGTTGCACCATTCTTCACATCATTCTTGCTCCGCACAATTGCCTGGAAGCAGATCCTCGGTGAACAAGGTGTCGTTGTTCCATTCCTAAGAGATCTTCACATTATCTCGCCTTCAACTACCTTGACCTCATCGGCCTTTGCCGTTGTTGCCGGTATGACATATAACTTCCTGCCATTTATGACTCTGCCACTCTATGCATCAATTGATCGCATCGATCCTCGGACTCTCGAGGCATCTGGTGATCTCTATGCAAATGGCATCACAACATTTCGTAAGGTGACCTTGCCGCTCTCAATGCCTGGAGTTGTCGCTGGAACACTTCTTACCTTTATTCCAGCAGCTGGCGACTACGTAAACGCTGCAATTCTTGGAAGCCCACAGACAAAGATGATCGGAAACGTCATTGAATCGCGCTTCTTTAAGATTGTTGATTATCCAACTGCCGCAGCGCTCTCATTTACTCTGATGGCCGCCATCTTGGTTCTTGTCTCTGTATATATCCGTAAGGCCGGAACGGAGGAGCTCGTATGAGAACCGTTTCTCGCTGGTTCCAGCGCAACCTCATCCGCATCTATGCGGTCATTGCATTTACTTACCTTCTCATCCCAGTGGGATATACCGTCGCATTCTCATTTAATGATGGCGGTCGCTCTAACCTCATCTGGAAAGGCTTCACCTTCGATAACTGGCTCAACCCTTGTGGCGCTCCAGAAGTCTGTACCGCCCTTGGTAACTCAATCAAGATTGGCTTCTTAGCGACGCTCTTCTCAACAATTCTTGGCACGATGATTGCATTTGCAATCGGTCGCCATAAGTTCCGCGGACGTTCAACCACAAACTTATTGATCTTCCTTCCGATGGCTACACCTGAAATTGTTCTCGGTGCATCGATGCTCTCACTCTTCCTTACTTTGAAGGTCAACCCAGGCTTCTGGCCAACTGTGATTGCACATGTGATGTTCTGCATCTCATTCGTTGTCGTGACAGTCAAAGCTCGAATTGCAAGCCTTGACCCACGTCTCGAGCAAGCTGCTATGGATCTCTATGCCAATGAGATCGAGACCTTCCGTCGCGTAACGCTCCCATTGGTTGCTCCTGGTATCGCAGGTGCCGCTCTTCTCGCCTTCAGTTTGTCATTCGATGATTTCATCATCACCAACTTCAACTCTGGCACCATGACGACTTTCCCTAAGTTCGTCTATGTCTCAGCAGCTCGCGGAATCCCACCGCAGGCAAATGTCATCGGCTCTGCGATGTTTATCATCGCTCTCGCTGTCGTCATTCTCGGACAGATCGTGGGACGTAAGCGCGCAGTTAAATGAAGCGCTCCCTCGTAATTCTTGGCTCTACCGGTTCTATCGGAGTCCAAGCGCTTGAAATTGTTGATGCCAATCCAGATTTATTTGAAGTTGTAGCAATCACTGCCGCTGGATCAAATCCTGATGTTTTGATTGCTCAGGCGAAGAAGTACAAGGTCAAGACAGTTGGTGTCATCAAAAATGTTGATGCAATCAAGGCAGCTCTTTCAGGTGTCACTGTTATTGATGGGCAAGGCGCATCAACCGAGATCGCTGCAATCAAGTGTGATGTCGTCCTTAATGCAATTACCGGTTCCATCGGACTCGGACCAACACTTGCAGCGATCAAAGCCGGCAATCAATTAGCCCTGGCCAATAAAGAGTCGCTCGTTGCAGGCGGCGAGCTAGTAATGCCACTTGTCGCCGAGAATCAGATTCTTCCTGTTGACTCCGAGCACTCGGCTATCTGGCAATGCCTGCAGGGCAATAAATCATCTGATATCTCTCGCCTTGTATTAACAGCGAGCGGGGGACCTTTTAGAGATCGCGAAGATCTTTCGCAAGTCACACTTGATGAGGCTCTGGCTCATCCAACCTGGGCGATGGGTCCAGTTGTCACAATTAACTCCGCAACCTTGATGAATAAAGGGCTCGAGATCATCGAAGCCCACCACCTTTTCAACCTTCCATATTCACAGATTGATGCAGTGATTCATCCTCAATCAGTTGTGCACTCAATGGTCGAGTACAAGGACGGTTCTACAATTGCACAAGCATCGCCTCCCAATATGAAGGGGCCGATCGCACTCGCGATTAATTATCCACATCGCACCGTGGGTGCAACTGCACCTATTGATTGGAGCAAGGCTTCAACCTGGAACTTCGCACCAATCGACGAGAAACGCTTTCCAGCTGTGGCGCTTGCTCGCCATTGTGGCGCTATTGGGGGAGCACTTCCTGCGATTTTCAACGCAGCCAATGAAGTAGCCGTGGAAGCCTTTATGTGCGGCAAGATTAAATTTATCGAGATTATTCCTACAGTCGAGACGATTGTCGGACACTATGAGAAGAGCTCAATCCCTACTCTCCGAGATCTCACAGATGTCAGTGCTATAGAAGAGGATGCTCGTAAGGCAACTTCAGCCCATATTGCAAAGGTAGCTTCTTAATGGAAATACTCGGCATCATCGCATTTGTACTCGCACTCCTGACGTCAGTGATGTTTCACGAACTCGGTCACTTCCTCACTGCGCGCAAATTCGGCATGCGTGTCTCCGAATTCTTTGTAGGTTTTGGTCGACGCATCTGGTCTATCACTCGCGGTGAGACCGAGTACGGAATCAAGGCAATCCCCGCCGGTGGTTACTGCCGCATCGAGGGAATGACTCCAGCCGATGAGATGCCAGCGGGAGAAGAAGATCGCGCCTTTATCCGTGCATCTTCACTGAAGAAGCTGATTGTTCTCGGCGCCGGCTCTACCGCCCACTTCATCCTCGGTTTCTTGCTTATCTTCTCGATTTTCTTCGCAGTCGGTTATACAACCCTGACTCCTAATATCGCGCAGGTCAGCGATAACTCGGTTGCACAAGCAGCTGGCTTCAAGGCAGGCGATGAGATTCTCGCTATCAACGGCAAGCCTGTCGAGAACTGGTCTGTCGATGCAAAGCAGATTGCAGATTCAAAGGGTGCTGAACTTACCTTTGAGGTTCTTCGCAATGGCGAGAAGCTCACAATCGTTGCAGCGCCTGCATATAACGAAGAGGCGAAGCGTTATATCTTGGGCGTTGTTGCAGCTCTCGGTACCGAACGTGATGGCTTCCTCGAATCTTCTAGCCAGGCAGGTCGTGCAAGCTGGTTCCTGACGAAAGAGTCAGTGAAATCGCTCATCGCTCTGCCGACCAAGGTGCCACAACTCTTCCGTCAAACATTTATGAATGAAGAGCGTGATCCCAACGGCCTTGTCGGCGTTGTAGGTGCAGCTCGAGTATCGGGTGAAGCTGTAGGCAGCGAGAAACTCAATGGCAATGAACGGCTGACAACATTTATCTTGCTTGTTGCAAGCCTCAATATCTTCGTCGGTATTTTCAATCTCCTGCCGATTCTTCCGCTCGATGGTGGACATATGGCCGTTGCTATCGCAGATGAGGTTCGCGCGCTCCTGGCACGCCTTCGCAAGAAGCCACGCCCTGCCCCAATCGATGTGAATGTCCTAACACCGATCACCGGAGTAGTCGTGGTTCTGCTGGGAATTCTCACTGTACTTCTTGTAATTGCCGACATCATCAATCCTGTCTCGCTCAATCTTTAAAAATCGGGCAGAATACGCAACATGGTAGATCTCGGAATTCCAAGCGCCCCTCTTAAGCCACTTGCTCCTCGTCGCAAGACAAAGCAGCTCATGGTTGGAAATGTCGGCGTTGGATCTGACTCACCGGTTAGCGTTCAATCGATGTGTACAACTCTCACATCAGATGTAAATGCGACCTTGCAGCAGATTGCCGAACTCACCGCAGCTGGATGTCAGATTGTCCGCGTTGCAGTTCCTTCACAAGATGATGCAGATGCCCTTGCCCAGATCGCGAAGAAGTCACAGATTCCAGTGATCGCAGATATCCACTTCCAGCCAAAGTACATCTTCGCTGCCATCGATGCAGGTTGCGCCGCTGTTCGCGTTAATCCAGGCAATATCAAGCAATTCGATGACAAGGTCAAGGAAGTTGCCAAGGCCGCTGGAGATGCCGGTATTCCAATTCGTATTGGCGTCAACGCCGGTTCGCTCGATCCGCGACTTCTTGCAAAGTATGGCAAGGCAACTCCAGAGGCTCTTGCAGAATCTGCACTCTGGGAGGCTTCTCTCTTTGAAGAGCATGGATTTAGCAATATCAAGATTTCAGTAAAGCATCATGACCCGGTAACAATGGTTAATGCCTACCGCCTCTTAGCTGCAAAGTGTGATTACCCATTGCACCTCGGTGTTACTGAAGCTGGCCCAATCTTCCAAGGCACCATTAAATCTGCAACAGCATTTGGAATCCTTCTCGCTGAAGGAATCGGCGACACAATCCGTGTTTCTTTATCAGCGCCACCGGTTGAGGAAATCAAGGTCGGAATGTCGATCCTTGAATCCCTCAACCTTCGCCAACGTAAGCTCGAAATCGTTTCATGCCCTTCATGTGGCCGCGCACAAGTAGATGTCTATACATTGGCTGAGAAGGTGCAGGCAGGTTTGCAGGGAATGACAGTTCCACTTCGCGTTGCGGTAATGGGCTGTGTTGTTAACGGTCCAGGCGAGGCGCGCGAAGCAGATCTCGGCGTTGCATCAGGTAATGGCAAGGGTCAGATCTTCGTAAAGGGTCAGGTCATTAAGACCGTTCCTGAGGCACAGATCGTCGAGACTCTCATTGGCGTTGCTTCTGGCGAACCTTCTGTCGTTACCTCTTAATTAGTTATTTTTTCACATGGCGAAAGCCATTGAAACGAAGAGCTAGCGCGGTAGGCTCGCGCCCATGTTGCGCATGTCTACTCTCTTTCTCCGCACCCTCCGTGATGACCCAGCTGATGCTGAGGTTCCCAGCCACCGCCTTCTCGTTCGTGCGGGATATATCCGCCGTATCGCAGCGGGTATCTACTCGTGGCTACCTCTCGGAGTAATCACTCTTCGCAATATCGAGAACGTTGTGCGCCAGGAGATGGATTCAGCAGGTTTCCAAGAGGTTCACTTCCCAGCGATGCTGCCGAAAGATCCATACGAGCAGACCAATCGCTGGACAGAGTACGGACCAGATTTGTTCCGCCTCCAAGATCGCAAGGGCACTGATTACCTATTAGGTCCTACGCATGAAGAGATGTTCACCTTGATGGTTAAGGGCGAGTACTCCTCATATAAAGATCTTCCACTCTCGCTCTATCAAATTCAGACAAAGTATCGCGATGAAGCACGTCCACGCTCAGGAATCATCCGCGGCCGCGAATTCGTGATGAAAGATTCATACTCATTTGACCTGACTGATGAAGGTCTCGTTGAGTCCTATCAGAAGCACCGCGCCGCATATATCAAGACCTTTGATCGCCTTGGCATGAAATACAACATTGTCTCTGCTGTGGCAGGTGCGATGGGCGGATCTTCTTCCGAAGAATTCCTCGCTCCATGTCCAACCGGTGAGGACACATATGTTCTCTGTCCTAAGTGTGGCTATGCCGCAAATGTTGAGGCGATGACAACCAAGGTTGCACCAAGTGATGCATCAGCGGTTGCAGCGCTTGAAGTATTCGATTCACCGAACACACCAACAATTGATTCTCTCGTTGAACTTCTCAATACAAAGTTCGGTGGCGGATTTACCGGCGCATCAACTCTCAAGAATGTGATGTTGATGGCAGATACAACTGCAATCTCTGTACTTGTTCCAGGTGATCGCGAAGTAGATCTCAAGCGTCTGCAGGCAAATATGCCGGGCGTCAATGAGCTCCGCGTCTTTGAAGAGCCAGATTTTGCAAAGTTCCCAGGACTAGTTAAGGGATATATCGGACCGCAAGATGCAAAGAAGAACGGCATCACTGTCTACGCAGATCCACGTATCGCTCCAGGAACCACTTGGGTGACTGGCGCAAACGCTAAAGATAAGCATGCGCTCAACGTTGTAAATGGCCGTGACTTTGAAGTCGACCACTACATCGAGGCAGTTGTCATCCGCGAAGGCGACTCATGCCCAAGCTGCGATACCGCTGTGGTGATTGATCGCGCTATTGAGATTGGCCATATTTTTCAGCTAGGTCGCAAGTATGCAGATGCCCTCAATCTCACCGTTCTTGATCAGAATGGCAAGAGCCAGGTTGTCACGATGGGTTCTTACGGAATCGGTGTTTCTCGCGCGGTAGCTGCAATTGCAGAGCAGACCCACGATGAGATTGGCCTCGCATGGCCGATTGAAGTTGCACCAGCGAAGGTCCATGTAGTCGTTGCTGGTAAGGATGACTCACTCTTTGAAGCGGCAGAGAAGATTGCTGCCGATCTAGAAACTCGCGGAATATCTGTAATGCTCGATGATCGCCGCGGTACAAGCCCAGGTGTGAAGTTTAAGGATGCTGAGCTCATTGGTATCCCGATGATTGTCGTCGTCGGCAAAGCGCTCGAGCAAGGCAACGTTGAAGTTCGCGTTCGCAAGAGTGGTGAAAAGTCAGAGGTAGCTGTTGCCAAGGCGGTTGATGCAATTGCAGAGACGTTAGCTTCGATTAAGTAACGTGTTCTACGATCTCTCGACCGTAACTGTCGTTCTTCTTGTTCTGGCTATGTTCTCTGCTGGATTTGTTGATGCGATTGCTGGCGGGGGAGGGCTGATCCAAACTCCTGCAATGCTCTTGGCTTTTCCCAATAACAATCCGGTATCTGTTGTGGGAACTTCAAAGACTGCGGCATTCTTCGGAACGTCAACTGCTGCGCTTAAGTACCGCAAATCAATCAAGACCGATGGCCGCCTCCTCTTGGCAATGGTCATACCTGCATTTATCGGAGCCTGCTTTGGTGCGTTATTGGCATCAAATATCTCAGCTCAGAGTTTTAAGAGCGCAATTTTCTTTATGATGATTGCCATTTTTATTTACACTTTGGTTAAGCCTGATCTTGGCAAGATTCAAGTTGAGAGGCACTCTCGCAAGAAGTTGATGTATCTCGGGGGAGCAGCAGCCTTCGTTATCGGTTTCTACGATGGCTTGATTGGCCCAGGTACTGGAACTCTCTTGATGATCTTCCTCGTTGCCGTTATGGGCTTTGCATTTGTGGGCGCTTCAGCAATTGCAAAGGTCGTTAATGCAATGACCAACCTCGCTTCAATTATCGTTGTTGGGCTAGGCGTTGGAATTCTCTGGAAGATCGGCCTCTTCCTGGCTGTTGCAAATTTAGCTGGTGGCTATGCAGGCTCGCATGTGGCGATCAAGAAGGGATCAGGATTTATCCGAATCTTCTACCTCATTGTTACCGGGCTGCTCATCGTGCGACTTGGATACTCGCTTTACATAGAGTAAATTTAGCCCTGCACGAAAAATTAAATAACAACAGAATAGGACGGCTTGGCCATGGCTCTTAAAGACCAGATTGCAGAACTCATTACTCCAGCGCTACAAGAAGCTGGTTATTACCTTGAAGATATCAATGTTGTATCTCCCGGCAACCACCGCATTGTTACCGTTATTGTCGATGGCGAAACCGCCCTTAATCTTGATCAGGTAACAGTTGCCTCAAAGCTCGTCTCCGAACTCGTAGATGAAGCAACATTTATGGGCGAGACCCCATTTACTCTCGAAGTGACATCACCAGGAATCGATCGCCCTCTTACTCTTCCACGCCACTTTGCCAAGAATGTCACACGCCTCCTGAAGGTCACACAGAGCGATGGCGTTGTTATCACTGGTCGAATTACCTCTAATACCGATATAGATGTAACTCTCTCGGTTGTTGAGAAGAAAGAGACACGAGAAGTCGTCATCGCCCTGGCAGATATCAAGCGCGCGGTAGTTGAAATTGAATTCAACCGAAAGGACGAGAACTAATGCATGTAGAGATGGAAGCACTCGTCGCCCTTACCAATGAAAAGGGAATGTCACTTGAGCAATTGATTCAAGCTATCGAGGTCGGAGTATTGACCGCCTATAACCAAGGGCACGAGCCAAATCGTTACGCCCAAGCTCGCCTCAATCGCGAGACCGGCGAAATTCAAATTATTATTCCGGCATTTAACGAACTCGGCGAGAAAATTGCAGAGGAAGTTGATTCACCCGATGGATTTGGTCGCATTGCAACTTCAACTGCTCGTCAGGTAATCAAGCAGGCAATGCGTGCAACTAATGATGCTGAGATTGTGGGGGAGTTCACCACATCTGTAGGAGATGTTATCTCTGGCGTTATTCAGCAAGGACGCGATCCCAAGATGGTTAACGTCAACCTTGGACGTATTGAAGGTCGCATTCCGCCACAAGAACAGGTTCCTGGCGAGGTCTACGAGCACGGTTCACGAATTAAATGTTTCGTAGTTGAGGTAAAGCAAGGAATGAAGGGTCCCGAGATCATGTTGTCTCGTAGCCATCCTGGCCTTGTTAAGCAGCTCTTTGCGCTCGAAGTTCCAGAGGTAAAAGATGGAATCGTTGAGATCATGGGCGTTGCTCGTGAAGCAGGACACCGCACAAAGATTGCAGTTCGCACACATCGCGCCGGGGTTTCACCAAAGGGTTCTCTCATTGGTCCAATGGGTGCCCGTGCTCGCGCTGTTATGGATGAGCTCAATGGCGAGAAGATTGACATCGTTGATTACGATGAAGATCCAGCGAAGTATGTGGCACATGCACTTGCGCCAGCAAAGGTCAGCAAGGTTGAAGTTGTCGACCTTGAGGCTCGTTCAGCCAAGGTAGTTGTGCCTGATTACCAGCTCTCATTGGCTATTGGTAAGGATGGGCAGAATGCTCGCCTTGCTGCACGTTTAACGGGGTGGCGCATCGATATCCATCCTGACGCTCCCGCACCGGAATAGGAATTTAATGGGTGTTTCGGTAGACTCACCCCTGTTACTTAAGCGCTGCCAATCAGGTAGCGCAAGAAATGGATGCGAAAGATATGAAGCAAAAATGAGCTCGTTCACATCATGAGGTTCGACAACTAGGGCTCGCATCCCACAATTATTAATGCGGGCCAAGACAGGAGAAATGTGTCAAAGGTCCGTGTACATGAGTTGGCAAAACAACTCGGTATGGAAAGCAAGGAAGTCCTTGCTAAGTTACAAG
>JBDLWK010000001.1:0-42108 GCA_039804335.1 Actinomycetota bacterium | reverse complement strand
TCGGGACGGAGTACATCAGGTAGATCCACCTGTTGTACTCGCTCCGATGGCAGGAATCACCAATGCCCCTTTTCGCATGCTCTGCCGCGAACAAGGCGCCGGTCTATTTGTCTCTGAGATGGTGACTGCTCGTGCACTTCTTGAACGCATCCCGGAGACGTTGCGCATGATTGAACCAGGTCCTGGCGAGTGGCCGCGATCGATTCAGTTGTATAGCGTCGATCCACACCACATGTCAGAAGCGGTAAAGATGATTGGCCGCGAAAATTTAGCTGACCATATTGATATGAACTTTGGTTGCCCAGTTCCTAAGGTAACTCGAAAGGGTGGGGGAGCAGCTCTTCCATATAAGCGCAATCTCTTCACAGCAATCGTAAAGGGCGCTGTAGAAGCGGCAAAACCTTTTGGAATTCCTGTTACCGTCAAGATGCGCATCGGTATCGATACCGATCACCACACATATTTAGAGGCGGCAAAATCAGCAGCTGATGCAGGCGTTGCCTGGGTGGCACTCCATGCACGTACTGCAGAACAAATGTATGAAGGCAAGGCAAATTGGTCTGCTATCGCAACGCTTGTTGAACATTTAAAGCCAACCGGAGTACCAGTTCTTGGCAATGGTGATATTTGGACTGGCGCTGATGCAGTCGAGATGGTCAAGCAGACGAATTGTGCAGGCGTAGTTGTTGGCCGTGGCTGCCTCGGCCGCCCATGGTTATTTGCCGACCTTGTTGCAGCGTTGCAAGGTGCCCAATCACCTGTACAGCCAGATCTCTTTGAAGTTCGGGAAGTCATGTTCCGCCACGGCGAATTAATTGTTGATTACTTCGAATCCGAGATCCGTGGTTGTCGCGATCTTCGTAAACATATGGCCTGGTATCTCAAGGGTTTCCGTGTGCCAAGTGAACTTCGTCGCCAATTTGGAATGGTCTCTTCACTGACAGAATTACGATCACTTCTCGATCAATTAGATAATCAGCCATACCCGGTTGAGGTAGCAGAGAAGCCGCGCGGGCGCACCAGTCATGGTCGCACTCCCACTCTGCCTGATGGTTGGCTAAAGGATCCAGATGAGATGATCCATCTCGAATCAGAAGATATGTTCTCTGGTGGCTGATGTTTAAATTATTTCGTCGGATCATAACGGTAATTCTCACTGTGCTGATTGCGATTCCCGGTTATGCAATATTTATGACCTGGAACGGAGCAAATAATCCAACGATTAGAAGCGCTGAAGTAATTGTGATTCCAGGTGCAGCTCAACTCAATGGCGCACCAGGAGAAGTTCTACTTGCTCGCCTGCAAGAAGCCAAGCGGCTTTACTCGCTTGGACTTGCGCCATTAATTATTACTGTGGGATCTGGCGCACCAGGCGATCGAACAACTGAGGCTGCATCTGGCGCATACTGGCTAAGAAATAATGGCGTGAAGAGATCTGCGATAGTTGCACTTCCAGCCGGTCGCGATACTCGAACTCAAACAGCTGCATATGTCGCCGAGATGAAGAAGCGCAAGATTTCAAATGTCATCATCGCAACCGACCCTTACCACTGCAATCGCGCAATAACGATGGCTGAAGATTTAGATGCAATTGCAACATGTTCACCGGTGCAAGATGGGCCAAATTCGCTGGAAAATTCCCGCTTTCGTTATTTAGCACGCGAAGCAGGGGCATATCTTGCCTACATCACGCTCGGTCGCCGTGGAATCAATATCAGTGACCACTTGCCGAGCTCTCCCATAGATGTCCAAGGCTTATAAGGTACGGCTATGGCAACAGAGGTAGCGGGGTATTCGAGTAGCGATCAAGATCGCTTCTTAGACGAACCCGCAAAGCGCGCTGGCCGCACCGAATTTATGCGCGATCGCGCTCGTGTGATTCACTCAGCAGCACTTCGACGTTTGGCTGCGAAGACACAAGTTGCAGTTCCATGGGAGAACGACTTCCAACGTACTCGCCTCTCTCACTCACTTGAATGTGCTCAGATTGGTCGCGAACTCGGTGAATCACTCGGTGCAGACCCTGATCTACTTGAAACTGCCTGTCTCTCGCACGATCTTGGCCATCCACCATTTGGCCACAATGGTGAAGAAGCTTTGGCTGAGGTTGCCATTGATTGTGGCGGTTTTGAAGGAAATGCACAGAGCTTTAGATTGCTTACTCGGATTGAGGCAAAGACGGTAGATGGCAATGGAAAGAGCGTGGGTCTTAACCTGACGCGCGCCTCGCTCGATGCAGCGACAAAATATCCCTGGAGCAATGAAGTCAATCCCCGCAAGTTTGGTGTGTACGCAGATGATGTTGAGATCTTCAATTGGATGCGTCAAGGTGCACCTGAAGGACGCAAATGTATTGAGGCTCAAATCATGGATTGGTCAGATGATTGCGCTTACTCCGTACATGATTTAGAGGATGCAATCTTTGCCGGTCAAGTTACCGTAAACGATTTTGAACGCGACTTTGATCTCCTCTTCACCGTGATGACAAATGATTACAAGAGCGATGCAACCAAGGAAGAAGCAGCTGCAGCGCTCGAGCGCTTGGCTCAACTATCCTGCTGGCCGCGCGGTTTTGACCGAACGCATGCTTCCCTTGCTCGCTTGAAAGATACAACTTCACAGTTGATTGGTCGCTTTGTCGGCGCAGCAGAGCGCGAGACTCGTGCTGTGCATGGAGCAGGAAACCTCTCTCGCTACAACGCAAATTTAGTGATTCCACGCGAGGCGATTATCGAAGTTGATTTCCTCAAAGCCGTTGCCGGGCATTACTTGATCAACGCCGCGGCATCACAAGAGCGATACGAGAAGCAGCAGATTGTGATTCGCGAATTAGTAGAGATGCTCTTTGCCAAGGCGCCCCTTGAACTCGACCCGATCTTTGAAGATGATTGGAAGCGCTCAACCCATGATGGCGAGCGTCTCCGGGTGGTTATCGACCAGATTGCCAGCCTGACCGACCCTGGTGCATATGCTCTTCACGCCCATCTTCGTGGCAATTCGGGTAAGTGAGGTTAAGGTAGCAACATGAGCGGTCGCATAAGAGATGAGGATGTCCAATACATCCGTGAGCGCGCTCCCATCGATGAGGTTGTTGGAGATTACGTTCAACTGAAGAGCGCCGGTGGCGGACAGAAGAAGGGCCTCTGTCCTTTCCACGACGAGAAATCTCCCTCTTTCCATGTCACTCCAAGCAAAGGTTATTTCCACTGCTTTGGTTGTCAGACCGGTGGCGATGTCATCGCCTTCTTGATGAAGATAGACCATCTCTCTTTTACCGAAACTATCGAGCGCCTAGCAGATCGCATGGGATATACCTTGCGATATGAAGAGTATGCCGGAGGCACAAAGGCCCCAGTTGGAAATCGTTCACGGCTGGTCGCAGCACACCTTGAAGCGGCAAAGTTCTTTCAGAATCTACTCAACACCTCACCCGATGCAGCTATCGGGCGCGAGCTCTTAACAAAGCGCGGATTCGACCGCGCCGCTTGTGAAGCGTTCGGTGTGGGATATGCACCTAATGGTTGGGATGTACTCACTAAGCATCTACGTGCACTCAATTTCACTATCGAAGAGTTAGAACTTGCCGGACTATCAAAGATGGGCGAACGTGGCCCCATCGATAAGTTCCGCAATCGATTGATGTGGCCGATCAGAGATATCTCAGGCGATGTTGTTGGCTTTGGCGCCCGCAAGTTAGCCAGCGATACCGAAGATCAAGGCCCTAAGTACCTCAATACCTCTGAGACTCCAATCTACAAGAAGAGCCAAGTTCTCTATGGTTTGGATATCGCAAAGAAAGAGATTGCAAAGAAGCGCCAGGTAGTCGTTGTTGAAGGCTATACCGATGTGATGGCATGTCACCTCGCTGGAATTACGACTGCAGTTGCAACATGTGGAACCGCATTTGGCCCAGACCATATCCGCATCATCCGCAGATTATTGATGGATGATGATGCATTCCGCGGCGAAGTGATCTTTACCTTTGATGGTGATGCGGCTGGACAGAAGGCTGCAATGCGAGCTTTCAATGAAGATCAGAAATTTGTAACTCAGACTTTCGTTGCGGTCGAACCTGATGGACTTGATCCATCTGATCTCCGCCAGACAAAAGGCGATCTTGCGCTCCGTGATTTGATTGCCCGACGGATTCCACTCTTTGAATTCGCAATCAAGACCGAGTTGAAGCAACACAATCTCGATACAGCTGAAGGGCGCGTAAACGCTCTCAATGCTACTGCGCCTCTTGTTGCACAGATTCGCGATAAATCACTTCGCCCTGAGTATTCACGTTTACTTGCAGGGTGGCTAGGTGTTGAAGTCGAACTTGTATCGCGCGCAGTCTCTGCCGGTGCGCGCAACGTTCCTGCTCAGCGCGAAAACCATGAGACGCATGGCGAAGAACCTCAGAGCGATACTTCGTGGCGACCTGATCCACTAGAGCCAACGTTGATGTTGGAGCGAGAAGTTCTTAAAGCGCGCGTTCAGATTCCGACACTTGTTGGAAGTTGGACAACTATCGAAGATGGATCATTTACCCATCCTGCATATAGGGCGCTTGCGGCAACAATTAACTCACTTGGTGCGACCCGCGCATTTACTACCGAAGAGATTGCCGACCCACAGATGAAGGCGCTCTTCACAGAGCTCTCAGTCGAACCGATTCGCGCCGAAGGTGAAATCACCGAAAGGTATGTGGCCAGCATCGTTGCGCGACTTCGAGAGGTCGGAATCAGCCGAGCTATCGCCGATCTCAAATCACGCCTCCAGCGACTTAATCCGGTTGAAAACGGCGAGGAGTACAACGCCGCCTTCGCTCAACTGGTGGCCCTCGAGAGCGCCCGCCGAACCTTGCATGAATTGGCGGTTGGAAGCCTTTAATTTTGTCGCTCTCGCAGGCGTGCGATAGAGTGCGCCTTCGCAAGATGCTATTCCCTGATAGCTCAACGGCAGAGCAGTCGACTGTTAATCGACAGGTTCTTGGTTCGAATCCAAGTCAGGGAGCATATGAAGAAAGATAACGAGATCTCCCGCCGCACAACTTTGCGCGGCGCGATCCTCGTTGCACTCACTGCAGTTCCAGCGCTCTTCACCAAAGAATCTGCATCAGCTGCGACTACTAACATCATCAAAACTTCCAAGCTCAAGGTGGGAGCAACTCACACCTTTACAACTGCCAAGCAGGGCATCCCGGCAATTCTCTTCCGCACTAAGACCGGGGTCTTCGCCTACTCAACTATCTGCTCTCACCAAGGTTGCGCCGTCACATATAACAAGGGATCCAAGAAGCTGCAATGCCCATGCCATGGCGCTCAATTCGATCCCCTAAAGGGTGGAGCCCCAACTAAGGGACCAGCTGAAACCCCGCTTGCAACCATCAAGGTAGCTATCAAGGGCGCTTGGGTCGTCGAACTCTAATAAAGCTCAGAATTTCATAACAGGAAAAACTCAGAAAGCTCGGGCAGGATGAGGCCCATGAAGAACTACAGAACAGTAATCGCCTTCGTCGCAGGTATCGCAGTCGCGGGATCGGTCGCAACTGCAAATACCAATCCAACTTCAACTGTGACGGCATGCGCCGATACTAAGACTCGAGTTCTCTACCTATCTAAGGATGGAGCCTGCACCGGTACGCGTACACCAGTTGTCATCGGTGGCGCCAACGATATGGATGCCAAGCTCATTGCATCGCTAGTGACACCTTCTGTTGTATCTATTCGAGTAACAACTGCATCAGGTGGTGGCAATGGCTCTGGCTCTATCTACAAGTCAACTTCGACAACTAGTTACATTCTTACAAATAATCACGTAGTAGCAGATGCCGCTACTTCCGGAACAATCAATGTCGAAATTCTCAACGGAACTAGCTATAAAGCAACGATTGTTGGCCGAGATGCAAATTACGATCTTGCAGTATTGAAGATCAACACTGGCAATCTCCCTGAAATCAAATTGGGTGATTCGACCAAGGTCAGTGTCGGTGAACCCGTTCTCGCAATTGGATCTCCATTGGGCCTTGCAAATACCGTAACCAGCGGAATCATCTCCTCTCTCAATCGACCTGTAACCACTGGCAGCGCTGGAGCTGAGTCATATGTCAATGCAATCCAGACCGATGCGGCAATCAACCCAGGCAACTCGGGCGGTGCACTTGTCGATGCGCAAGGACGCCTGATTGGCGTTAACTCAGCGATTGCAACACTTAGCTCTGGTGGCACGAGTGGAAATATTGGATTGGGCTTTGCAATTCCAATCACTGAAGCAAAGCGCATCATTGATGAAATCATAGCAACCGGTAAATCAACGAGACCTGTTCTAGGCGTCTACTTTGATCCTACCTACACAGGTGTTGGTGCAAAGATTTCTCGCCTCAGCACTGGCGAAGCAGCTGAGAAGGTGGGGATTCCAGTGGGATCTATCATCACCGCAATCAATGGGGTAAAGATTCCAGATACCGAGAGCGCAATTGTCCGTATTCGTTCATTGGTTCCGGGAACATCAGCGACGGTGACCGTCACACTTCCAACAGGAGGAGAGAAGACCTTTAAGGTAACTCTCGGATCGGCTGCTAGCTCTACAAATTAATGTGGGGCGCGAGCCGAAGCACCAGCGCTCGGAAGTGATGTAAAGAATCGAGGGGCCTTAAAGCTCTTTGCAGCATAGGCCTGCTTGATTGCATCCTTCACCGATTCAATCTGATCTGCTTGAATCAGTGCGATTGCGCTACCGCCAAATCCTCCACCGACCATACGGGCACCGAGCGCGCCGGCAGCAAGAGCGGCATCAACTGCGGTGTCGAGCTCGGGGCATGAGACGGTGTAATCATCGCGGAGCGAGATGTGTGACTCATTGATTAGTCGCCCAAGGGTTGTGAAATCTGAAGCCTTCAGCGCAACAACTGCATCTTTGACTCGTTGAATCTCTGTAACAGCATGGCGAGCACGGATATATTCGGTCTCGGTAATTTCATCTTTTCTAGCATCGAGAACCTCCATCGTGAGATGGCGCATCGATGGAATAGAAAATTTCGCCGCAACTGCTTCACAAGATGCGCGACGCTCGGCATATCCGCCATCCACGAGGGCATGATGGGCTTGAGTATCGATAATAAGAAGTTCTAGGCCAGCGGAAGCGACATCAAAAGGGACTGACTCAGTAGATAAGTCGCGACAATCTAAGAGGAGCGCCGATCCTTCACGACCCATCAAAGAGACCGATTGATCCATAATGCCGCAAGGCATTCCAACGTAATCGTTCTCTGCCTTCTGGGTTGCGCGAGCCAGATCTTCAAGTGACTTACCGAGCGAGAAGAGCGAGTTGAGTCCTACAGCAACTGAACATTCGAGGGCTGCCGAAGATGAGAGACCTGCTCCTGATGGAACATGACCGTCAACCAAAATATCTACGCCCGCTGTGATATTCATCGTCCAGATGACTCCGAGAACGTACTTCTCCCAATCGCCTGCGCTTCCCGGCTTCACATCGGCGATATCAATTGTGAAGATCCGGTTCTTACGTTGTTGAGAGGCAATTCGCACCAAGCCATCGTTATTGCGAGCGATTGCTGCATAGGTGCGATCTGCAATCGCGAATGGGAGAACAAATCCTTCGCTGTAATCAATATGTTCGCCGATGAGGTTTACGCGACCTGGTGCCTCAGCAAGCACCTCGGCTTTGTGGCCGAAGAGCTCCTGGAAAGTTACTTCAAGAGATGGCATAGATCTAGAGCTTTACATCTTTAAGCTGAGCAGCCGATTGCTCGGGCTTCATATCCATAATGAATGCACCCATCGCAGATTCCGAGCCAGCGAGATACTTCAACTTACCTGGCGCACGGCGAACAGATGTAATTTGCCAATGCAGACGTAAGAGATCGCGTCCTTGGCGAACCGGCGCTTGATGCCATGCGGCGATATAGGCCATATCAATATTGAAAACGCCATCGAGGCGTTGCATAACCTCAATAGCAATTGATGGGAAAGAGTCACAAGCTGCAGGGGAGAGCTCGGTGAGATCTGCAACCGGCTGCAACGGCACAACGTGAATCTCAAATGGGTAACGCGATGCATAAGGCGTATAGGCGACCCAATGTTCATTGCGACAGATAATGCGATCGCCATCACGAAGTTCGCGTGCCAAGACATCATCGAAGAGGACGCGGCCCGTCTTCTCTTTATGCTCTCGTGCAACGGCCAACATCTTGGTGACGCGAGGCGGAAGGTAGGAGTAAGCGTAAATCTGACCATGTGGGTGGGCGAGAGTCACGCCAATCTCTTCACCACGGTTTTCAAAGGGTGCAATATGTTCGACATAAGGAAGCTGCGAGAGCTCTTGAGTGCGATCACGCCATGCCTCAAGCAATGTGCGTACGCGTTGTGGGGATAGCGTCTTAAACGAACCGCCATGGTCGCCGGTAAAGCAGATGACTTCACATTTGCCAGCTGCTATACCCTCATCGGTATCAGCGCCCACTAAGTCAGGGAGTGCGAAATCCCCTGCTGGCGGGCGTAGCGATGGTGAGCGATTATCAAAGACAACAACTTCGTACTCGGATTCAGGAATCTCAGTAAGAAGCTCACCAGTTGTAGGACAGAGCGGACAGAGCTCTTTTGGTGGAAGGAAGATGCGACCTTGGCGGTGAGCTGCCATCGCAACCCACTCATTAACGAGGGGATCAAGGCGGAGCTCGCCGATTCCTGGCTGTTCTTCCTTTTCGCGCTGATCGGCAACTGAGCGAGTTTGCCCGGCGGTGTCGTAATAACGAATCGTGCGACCATCATTCATGGTGCGGTCGGTACGTACTACACCTGCAGAAAGCTCTTTAATCTCGTTGATTGCGCTCATAATGAGGTAACTCTATAACGGTTAAGCCCAATTAAGTGTGCGTTCGATTGCTTTCTTCCAGCCGGCATAGCCAGTAGCGCGATCCTCAGCAGTAGTTGTTGGATTCCAACGACGAGATTGCTGCCACTGCTTCTTTAATTCATCGGTATTTGACCAAACTCCCACTGCCAGACCTGCGGCATATGCAGCGCCGAGGGCTGTGGTCTCAGTGATTAAAGGTCGGGTGATATCGATTCCCATTATGTCTGCTTGCATCTGCATGCAGAGTGAGTTGGCAGTGATTCCGCCATCAACACGCATCTCAGCCATTGGTACGCCAGAATCTGCAACCATCGCATCCATGACATCGCGCGTCTGATAACAGATTGCCTCAAGTGCTGCACGTGCAAGGTGTGCCTTCGTTGCAGCTCGAGTAAGACCAACAATCACACCGCGCGCATCGCTGCGCCAGTAAGGTGCAAAGAGACCTGAGAATGCTGGAACAAAGTAGACGCCCGCGGTATCAACCACAGATGATGCAAGCGCTTCGGTATCTGCTGCATGGGTGATGATTCCAAGTTGATCACGAAGCCATTGAATAGCAGAGCCAGTGACCGCCACCGATCCCTCAAGTGCATATCGTGCAGGCTGATCGCCGAATTTGTAGCAGACCGTGGTGAGAAGACCATTCTTAGATCGGACGATATCTGTGCCGGTGTTGAGAAGTGCGAAGTTTCCAGTGCCATAGGTGGTCTTTGATTCACCGCGATCGAAACAGACCTGACCCACCATCGCAGCTTGTTGATCGCCGAGGATTCCAGCAATCGGCACTGAAGCACCGAGTGGACCATGAGGATTTGTCTGCGCATAAACTTCTGATGAAGATTTAATTGTTGGTAATACTGCTCGTGGAATTTCTAAAATATCGAGCAACTCTTGATCCCAATCAAGGGTTTCGAGGTTCATGAGCAGGGTACGGCTGGCATTAGTGACATCGGTGAAGTGAACGCCGCCTTGTGTTCCGCCAGAGAGGTTCCATAAGAGCCAACTATCGATGGTGCCAAAGCGAGCGGTACCTGCAGCGATGGCGCTTCGCACCGCCTCTGAATTCTTGATAAACCAGTTCATCTTGCTGCCAGCAAAATATGGGGCAACGGTGAGGCCGCTCTTATGGGTCAAGGTTGTGCGGGCTGACTCTGAGAGCGCCTCAAGATAAGCAGCGGTTCGTACATCCTGCCAGACGATCGCGTTGTGAAGTGGCTGCCCGGTTGTGATATCCCAAGCGACGGTGGTCTCGCGCTGATTAGTGATTCCAATTGATGCCAAATCCGAGCCGAGGAGGTTAGCCTGCTTTAAAGCGCCGGCGATAACCTCTTGAACTCGATCCCAGATTTCAGCTGGATCATGTTCGACCCAGCCTGCCTGAGGGAGTATTTGACGGTGCTCTAATTGATGTTGGCCAACAACCTTGCCGCCCTGATCGAAGATCATGAAGCGAGTACTACTTGTTCCTTGGTCCAAACTGCCTACGAATGCCATATCCTTAAGCCTACTCAATCGAACGGGAAATCGGTATACCTACGATGTTTTCATCTGAACTCAGCCCCGAACAGCGCGTTGCCGCAATCCAATCTCTGGCCAATGATGAGTTCGACATCCTGGTCATCGGCGGTGGCGTCACCGGCGCCGGTGCTGTTCTCGATGCCGCATCCCGTGGATTAAAGGTAGCCCTCGTTGAAGCTCGAGATCTCGCCTCTGGCACATCAAGTCGTTCAAGTAAATTGATTCACGGCGGTCTTCGCTACCTCGAGCAATACGATTTTAAGTTGGTGCGCGAAGCGCTTCATGAACGCGAACTCATGGTCTCTTCACTCAGCCCGCACTTAGTTAAGCCGGTTGGTTTCTTATATCCACTTCATGAGAAGTTAAAGGAACGCACCTATGTCGGTGCAGGCCTTGCTCTCTATGACGTACTTCGTGGTTTTCAACGTGCACTTCCTTGGCATAAGCATTTGTCTGGAAAGAAGATTGCTGAGATTGCTCCTTCACTTCGACAAGATATTGTGACCGGCGCCGTCAAGTATTACGACGCACAGGTTGACGATGCTCGCCATACAATGACAATTATTCGTACCGCTGCTCGACATGGCGCAACTATTGCTACCCGCGTTGAAGTTGAGAACTTGATTAAGGACGGCAAGAAGGTCGTCGGTGCAACTGTTATCGATACCGAGACAGGTAAGAAGATCAACGTTTCCGCCAAGGCTGTCGTCATGTGCGCCGGTATCTGGAGCGATGAGATGCATGAGCGCTTTGGGCTGAAGGCTGGTTACGGTGTCACGATGTCGAAGGGCGTTCATATCGTTGTACCGGGCGATGCAATCAAATCAAATACCGGAATCATTTTAAAGACCGCAATCTCAGTCCTCTTCCTTATTCCTTGGGGAGATAAGTGGATTGTTGGTACAACTGATACTCCATATGATGGCGATCGCGCCCATCCATATGCAACAACTGAAGATGTTCAATACATCTTGGATCAAGCCAATAAAGTCCTTGATCCACAGCTCAAGCGCGAAGATATAATTGGCGTCTACGCAGGACTTCGTCCATTGGTGGCAAATACCAAGGGCTCTGCAACTACAAAGCTTTCTCGCGAGCACACCACAGATCGCAGCGCGCCAGGTTTTGTCAGTATCGCTGGTGGCAAGTACACCACTTACCGCGTCATGGGTAAGGATGCGATCGATATGGCAGCTACAGACCTTCGACGTATCGTTAACTCATCTTGCACAGAGAAACTTCCACTCGTTGGAGCCGATGGTTACTACGCACTTACTCAGCAGAGTGCGCAGATTGCAGATCAATATGGCATCGATGAAAAGTCGGTTATCCATCTACTTAATCGCTACGGTTCGCTCATCAGCGAAGTTCTCGAACTCATCACAGCAGATAAGAAATTAGCAGCACCCCTTGCAGAAGGTCTGCCATATCTCAAAGCTGAGATTGTTTACGCTGCCAGCCATGAGGGTGCAATGTCGGTAGATGATGTGATCTCACGTCGTACTCGCCTAGCCTTTGAAGCCCCTCAAGCAGGTATCGAACTCGTTGACGATATCGCCGCTCTTATTGCACCCGTACTTGGCTGGGGCGCTAAAGAGAAGAAGGCATCTATCGCCGAATATAAATCTCAGGTGAGTGCAGAGGTTGAAGCGCTGGAAGCTTTAATTAAAGCTTAATTCTTAATCTGATTCCGACAGCCATCTGTTGTTGATGGTTTCGGTGTTGCCTCAGGCTTTGGGCTTGGCGCTGGTGATGGAACTGTTCCTTGCGTTACGGTAAATGAGACTCGAGTTGATACATCAGCATGCGTCCCAGAAGGATCGGTAAAACGTAATTCACCATTCCACACGCCGGCCATATCGGTCTTCAGCGCAACTTTCCACATTCCGCTAGTTGAACGCACTATAGATTGAGTGAACTTCAATTGAATCGGGTTTCTTCCGGATACAAATTTTACATCGCCGGTGACAACTGGCGAGCTATCAGGGCGCAACACCTGAAGAGTGAAGGTCACATATTTATCGGTTGAAGTGGCAGAGATGTAATCAATCACCATCGTCGAAGTTTCATTATGTGGCATGAGATCCATCTCGGCTGGAACCCATGTACCTGATGCCAGTGCCAGGAAGGCCTCTTGCGTCCCACGGAATACATTGAGATCAAGTCGATTTCCGGGTACGCCATACTTTGGTGCTATTCCACATGATGTGTATTGCCAAACGACCCACTCTGATTTACATGAGGATGTTGTCCAAGAGTGGACGTAGCAACCCGGGCTCTTAAGGCCAGGTTGCGCTGTTGGAATCGCTGGATTGATTGCATATTGGGCGAGCCAGAGTGGATATTTTGCCAACTCTTTATCTCGCGCCATCGCACCTTCGAGAAAGTTGGGGTAAGAATAGAAGATAGGAGTACGCCCGGTCTTCTCTGCAAGAGTTGCAAGGAATGCCTTTGCCCAGATAGTTACTGCGCTCTTCGTCGCACGCTTTACACATGATTTATTGGCGCGATAACGGATACAGTTATTTTCAAGGTCGAGCGCATATGGCAGATCCATCTCGTTATAGCCACCCATAGATGCAAGGCGCCATATCGCCTTCTGTGCTTGAACCTTTGCATCCTTAATTAGGGCGCTATTGGAAGAGACATCTGGAAGAACTGCATAGTGATAGAAGCCGGTATAGATTCCAGCTTCCTGTGCACCTGTGCGATCGGCTGCAACATATTTGACGGCAAGGCGATCCGCATCTTGTCGTGAATCAGAGGCCTTAATCATCACAAAGCGAAGACCTGCTGAATGCATCTTTACAAAGTTGATTGGCTTACCGCCGGGGTGTTGCCAGCGACTGATATCGGCGCCATGAATGCGATCTCCTGGACCGACCATTGCGGGGGCAGATTCCTTTGGGGCGGCGTTAGAAGGTGCAGAGTTGATTACAAGCGAGAGCGCAGCAAAGGCCGAGAGCGCAGCGACTACCTTTACCTTCATAACTACTTCTCGATAACAACGACTGAGATTCCGAAGATATCCCAGATCACGCCCTGTAATTGTGGCGCCATACGAAGGCGGGCCTCACGATAATCGTGGCCCATCGAGAGCTTCGCCGGATCTGTGAAATCGAGTGTGAGTCGGCCGTTATCAAATGATTCGAGTCGGCCATCGAAGAATGCCATCCAAGCGACGCGGTTGGCTCGTTCTAATTGATCGAGAACTTCATTCCACCGAGCACGTAGATCAGCAACAGTGAGGTCGGAGTTCATGCTCCGACTTTACCGTAGCTGGCTTATCTAGATGAGGTCATTAGATCGCATGCTCACGCGGTGAACCGAGCCACCGGTAGTACTCAGATGCCAGAATCACCCGCATATTGCGCCCCTTTTCGTGGACTACATGGAGGTGCTGTGCGATTCGGGTGATTGTCTGCTCGACCGACTTTTCGCTGACGAATCGATGCTTGCCAATATCTGAATTACTCAACCCAAGCGCCAAGAGTCGGAGGGTTTCAATTTGAATATCTGTCAGAGAGTTAAGAGAGGAGTCCCAGGCATTTGCCAACCAGCCAGTGCGCACCTCGGGGCGCATTGCAACATCAACTGCAACTCTGATCTCGCGGAGATCGTTGAGAGCGGATTTCTCAATCAATTGAGAACCTTGTGGAAGCTGCGCCTGATGTACTCCGTAGAGTCGAAGGTCGGGCGAATCAGTGAGAATAACAATTCCGAGCGTTGAATTTAACTCTCGGAGAGAGTGAAGAAGTGTGATGCAATCATGATCGCATCCTTGGAGGTTGACGATAATTGCATTGGGATTTACCGCTTCAAATAATTGGAGCGCGCTCTCTTCATCGAGCGCCTGTCCCACAACATCTAAACTCTGAAGGCGGAGTGAATCTGCAAGGGTAGCTAATTCAAAGCGATTGCAATCAAGAATGAGAACTCGGGGTTTTTCTAGTTGGATAGTTGTCATAGCGCGACGGTAGCGAGCAAAGTAGGGGAGAGGTAGCAAAGTGATGGAGTTGTGAAGGAAATGTGAGGAACAAAGAGGGTTAGACCTATTTAAGCGAGAGCCTTTCCTATCGCTTTAGGTATTGCGGCGATGATAGATGAGGCGCTAATCGGCGCTCCATCTGAAGCGATAAGCGCAGCTCGGTTATGAATAAATGCACCTGTTGCTGCTACCTCTGCAAGCCTCTTCCCATCGTTAAGAATCTCAATGTAATTCGTAGCCATGAGTGCGCCAATGATTCCAGCGAGAACATCGCCGCTTCCAGCTGTTGCAAGCCATGGAGTAGCAACAGGAAGTTCGATGAGATATTGATCCTGTGCGACAACTGTATGTGCGCCCTTTAAGAGCACGGTGACTGCCATGAGTTCTGATGCCTTTACCGCCCATTCGCGTGGGTTGGATTCGATGAGCTCTGCACTTGCAATTACGCCACGTTTGGCCAATAGCTGCGAAAGCTCTCCGGCATGCGGTGTAATGAGGGTTGGTTGTTCGAGAGATCCAGCGAGATGGAGGGCACCTGCATCAAGAAGGGTCGGAACGTTCTGACGTTGCAGATGAACAAACCAACGGTGACGTAGCCAAGTGGTGATGTCGCTATATTTTTTTGAGTCGATACCTGAACCTGCAAGCCAGGCCGTGACTGGTCCAGGTTGAACTAAGACCTCAGGGCTCTGATGAAGAACGAGATGGGCAAGACCTGAACTACTGTGAAAGCGAAGAGCTCCAAGGCCGGTTGCAGTAGCAGCGCTAGTTGTCAGTACCGCAGCACCTGGGTATTGCGCTGAGCCGGTGATTGCACCCAAAGTACCTCGAGAATATTTATGATCGAGTTGGCTCGGAGTGATGATGCATTGCGCTGCATCCTTGGCCTTCCACTTTATCGCTGACATGTGCTCATCATACGTCGAAAAGTTGAGGGTAAATGGAGGGTTAGAATTGGCTCATGCGCCGATTAATGACAGCTTTCATCACAATCTCCGTCTTAATAATCAGCCCACAACCAATAGCTGCCGATCTTCTCAACTCAGAACAGAAGATGGTCCTTGAAAAGACCGTAAATGGATCTATCTCACCTAAATCAGTTCTCGCTTCAGATTCTGGTCTAGTGAGTGCGCATAACATGATGTATCGCCACAGCGTCACTATCTACGATGCAAATAAAGCCGAGTTGATTGCAACCGTTCCTGACACGGTAGTTCTCTCAGATTTTGGCTTCAAGAAATACTCTGGCTCCTATAAAGGGGCACCAGTTGAAGGTGCTTTTTCACCTGATGGGAAGTACCTCTACTTCACAAATTATTCGATGTACGGCAAAGGCTTCACAAAAGAGGGGCATGACACTTGTTCGCCAGCATCAGGTTATGACATCAGCTTCTTATCACGTGTAAATCTCGAAAGTAAGAAAATTGATGCCGTATATCAAGTGGGGTCGGTGCCAAAGGTGGTGGCCGTAACCCCTGATAACAAATATATTTTGGTAAGTAATTGGTGTTCATACACTGTCACGGTTATCTCGGTCGAGAGTGGCAAGACCGTGAAATCAATCAAAATTGGGCGCTATCCGCGAGGTATAGCAATCACGCAAGATAGCAAGTACGCCTATATAGCCGAGATGGGCGGATCGCATATCCATCGAATCGATCTGACTGATTTTTCTAAGGTCCTTATTCCAATTGGCTCTAACCCACGTGCAGTAGTGATTTCACCTGATGGCAACCGACTCTACGTCACGATGAATTCAAGCGGAAAGGTTCAAGCTTGGGATTTAGCGCACGGGAAAACAATCAAGAGTGTAAAGACAGGCGAAGCCGCTCGAAGCCTTGATATCTCCAGCGATGGCAGCGCTATCTTCGTTGTGAATTTCAATAGCGATACCGTTTCCAAAGTTCGCACCTCTGATATGAAAGTTCTGCAAACCATCAAAGTCTGCAACGAACCAATTGGCGTAACTTATGACTCTAGTACCAATCGCACGTGGGTGGCGTGTTATGGCGGAGCGCTCAAAGTATTTGCTAATCAATAGTGCTAGTGAGGCGGGTCGGGCTCGAACCGACGACGACCGAATTATGAGTTCGGGGCTCTAACCAACTGAGCTACCGCCTCCAGTGGTACTGGATGAGGGCTGATTCTATCCGGCTATCCCTGCGCCTCTTGCCATGCTGTATTGAGGGTCTGAGTGAATGCTTCCAGCGGCTGAGCACCAGAGATGCCATATTTCATATCAATGACGAAGAAAGGAACTCCCGTTGCACCAAGCTGGGTCGCAAGCTCTCGATCCCCTAAAACTTCCTCATTAAATTGATTACTCCCTAAGAGCGTAGTGACATTCTCGGAGTTGATTCCAGCAACAGCGCAGACCTTAACGAGATCTTCGTGCGAGAAGAGCGGTTGTGACTTCTCAAAATATGCCGAATACATGGCTTCAAGGAGTTCGTCCTGTTTATCTATCGTTGCAGCCCAGAGCAGCAAGCGGTGGGCATTGAAGGTATTTCCCGAGAGCGTTTCATCGAGGTTGTAACAGAGACCTTCACCATCGGCGACGGCACAAACATTGGCTTGCATCTCTTCTACCTGGGTTTCAGCAATTCGATATTTTTCGGCTAGGTATGACTTTGTTGCCACAGTCGTCGTGATCTCGGGCTGGAGCTGAAAAGCTCGGTGGCGAATCACAACCTCATCACGATGCTCAAAGAGTGAGAGCGCCTTCTCTAGCCGACGCTTTCCGATAAAGCACCATGGGCAGACAACATCAGACCAGACATCAATAATCATAGTTGGCAGTTTAACAGCGCCAACTTCTACCCATCGGCGATGCTCAAAGATAGACTCCCACCATGATTCATTTGAGCCAATCTCGTTCCTCAATCATCTTCGAAGAGGGCGATGAGACTCTCTCTATCGTTCATTGGGGCAAGAAGATTGCTTCACTCGATAGCAATACAGAGAAAGCTCTCTCGGCGGCGGTCCAAAAGCCACACTTCCACGGCGGGCTAGATGTTGCCCCGCGCAATCTTGTACTGCGTGAACACTCACGTGGATTTATCGGCCACCCTTCATTACGTGGCCATCGTGCAGGAACTGCAGCATCAAATCGTTTTATATTGAAGAGCGCATCACAGCAAGATCAAAGTCTCGTTGCGATATTTCTCGATTCGATTGCAGAACTTGAGATAGAACTGACTTACTCATTGACTGAGAGCGATGTTCTGCTGATTGATGGCAAGGTAACCAATAAGGGTGCGAGCGATTACTTCCTCGAGCACTTTCTCTACTGGCTTCCGTTGGCAGAGCAAGCTGATCAAGTTCTAGATTTCTATGGCCATTGGACAAAAGAACGCCAACCGCAACGCAGAGATATTGGATATGGCCTCACCTCGCGCGAGGGTTTCGAAGGTCGGTCAGGTCACGATTACACGATTACTCAGATTGCGCTCAATAACTCTACAAACTTTCGCAGCGGCCAAGCCTGGTCACTTGCGATGGCATGGTCCGGAAATAACATCCACCATGTTGAGCGCCTTATTGATGGCAGCAAAGCGATTGGTGCGGGCGAATATCTTCTGCCAGGGGAGGTAATTCTCAAGAGCGGTGAGAGCTATCAAGCTCCGCGCGCTATCGCTAGCTTTAGTGATGAAGGCCTCGATGGCATCACGGCTAA
This sequence comes from Actinomycetota bacterium, assembly GCA_039804335.1. Lineage (GTDB taxonomy): Bacteria > Actinomycetota > Actinomycetes > Nanopelagicales > Nanopelagicaceae > Planktophila. Next base: position 24,061 of record JBDLWK010000001.1, on the reverse strand, counting down.
TCATTACGACTGGATCCGTAGCCGCAATAATCACATCACAAAGGTGCGGCCACGTCCATTAACTCTAAATATGTGGGAAGCCGTCTACTTCAACCATAGCTTTGAAGGTATTAAGAAGATTGTTGATAAGGCGTCCGAGCTCGGTGTCGAGCGCGTTGTTCTCGATGATGGATGGTTTGGATCTCGTCGTAATGACAGATTAGGTCTCGGTGATTGGGTTGTTTCAAAGGATGTTTGGCCTGAAGGTCTGCAGCCAATCATTAAATACATCAACGACAAGGGGATTGAGTTCGGCCTCTGGTTTGAAGGGGAGATGGTCAACGCTGATTCAGATCTCTATCGCGCACACCCTGATTGGATTCTGCAAGAACCAGGTCGCATTCCGGTTGAAGGTCGCTGGCAGCAAGTTCTCGATATCACCAAAGAGGGTGCGTACAACCATGTTCTTAATCAGGTAGATACCGTCCTCACCGAGAACAACATCGCCTATATCAAGTGGGATCACAATCGACATCTCTCAGATCCAATTAGCGATGGCCGTCCAGTTGTACGTAAGCAGACAGAGGCTCTCTACCGTCTCTTCGACGAGCTCAAGCGCCGCCATCCAGGACTTGAAATTGAATCATGTGCCTCTGGTGGAGGACGCATAGATCTAGGAATGATCGAACATGCAGATCGTTTCTGGACTTCCGATCAAAATGATCCGCTAGAGCGCCAGCAGATTCAACGATGGAGCGCGATGGTGATTCCACCTGAGTTCCTCGGAACACATGTGGGACCAACTGTCGGTCATCAGATGCACCGTACCCACGACATCTCATTCCGCGCACTTAATGCGCTATTTGGTCATGCAGGTATCGAGTGGAATGTCACAGAGGCAAGTGATGACGAAATTGCAGTGTTAAAGCAGTACATCGCTTTCTATAAGAAGCACCGTGCTCTCATCCACTCAGGAGATGTGGTCCGCAGCGATGTCATTCAGGGTAATGCTCAGATGTATGGAACGGTTTCAAAGGATAAGAAGCAAGCGGTATTTACTTATATGCAGCTGACATCCCTCGATAACTTCGGACCGCTTGTTGCCACATTCGATGGCCTTGATCCTCACGCCACATATCGGGTCAGCGTCAACGTCGGAATTAGCGCACCAGAGTTCTTGCAAAAGGCACATCCAGGTTGGTGGCCAACGATAGATCTCACAGGGGAGCAGCTAGCGAATATCGGCCTTCAACTGCCGGTAATGAAACCTGAATCTGGTCTGATCTTCGAAATATCTGCGCTCTAAAACTTATTGCGCTGATAACCCCTACGACCCCAGAACTCCCAGAGACCCATAACGCCCAAGAGAAGGGCGAATCCAAAGAGAACATCTTCGGCTGGGGCCGAGAAGAAACGTAGACCCATGATTGCATCTGGGTGATACATAACAATATTGCGCGATGTCAGCCACCAATTTGTTAAGAATTGAAAAGGCAAGATGATTGCATAGGAAGTCCAGAAAGCTGGACGTGTGAGCAACGATGTCTTGAGAACAAATAAATCAACCATGACGGCGATAGCAAAGGCTGTGATGGCGATATCTGAGTAAATCATTCTCCGAACTCATCCTTTCGCCAATGTGGTTTAACGGTGGTTACACCTTCGATGGTGAAGATTGCAGCCATCGGAATAATCATGAAGAAGAGGTACTCCTCAAGGGGAATGTTGAGCGGGCCATAAATACCAAGAATCTGCTCTCGATCAAAGAACCAATGACCTTGTGCGATTGCATAGGCATCCCAAGCGATAAAGATTGCGCTGACCGGAAGAACGCTAATAATCACTCGCTTGATACGTCGGAAGACGCCGGTCTTGAGGACGATCTCAAGCCAAGCAGAACCGCAGAAAGTGAATATGAGCATCGCCATATATGACCACTGTTTCATGCTCGCATTTTTGCATAGAAATGGTGGAATCTTGCTACTGTGGAGGTTATGGAGAGCGCAAAGTTAAAGACTTTCTCATCTATCCGTCGATTCTCGACCATCTCGGTGGCTCTTGTTTCGGTGCTCTCGCTTATTTTCTCGTCATGGCTCGGTAAAGAGTCACTCAATTGGCAGGTGGCTATAGCGATCTTCGCTCTAGCTGTTGGCATTCCCCATGGCGCCCTTGATCATCTCGTTACTTTGCCGAAATCAAAACCACTCAAGATGGCTTTCTTCATCACGGTGTATGTTGCAATCGCCTTGGTTGCAATCTGGGCGATACTCCAGTGGAACGTCTGGGGTTTTATCGCAGTTGTACTTATGAGTGCGCTCCACTTTGGAATCGGAGATAGCGCATTTATCGCAGAGCTCACCCACCTCTCCGAGAAGAAAAGATCTCAGTTGGCGACATGGAGCTATGCGATCGCTGCAGGATTTGTGCCGGTTGTTATTCCACTGATTAATAACCGAAGCACCGAGGCGCTAGAGAAGGTAAATCCTGTTCTTGTCGATTGGCACCAAGGTTTCGACTCCGAACTACTTATTGCCGTTGCCATGATCTCAACGGTCGCAATCCTGATATTGGCAAGAGAGCGTCAGTATCGCGATCTCGCTGATCTCATCGCACTCATCGCCCTGGTATCTCTTGCCCCACCGCTCGTAGCCTTTGCAACTTACTTTGGATGTTGGCATGCCATGCGCCACACAGCGAGATTGAGTTCGCTCTTGCCAGATTCCCAGCGCAACTACCTTGAAGGTCGCTCACTTCAGGCCTTTCTCAAAGCTGTTATTCCAGGGCTGCCCGCATTGGCTGGCACCTTCATCTTTGTCCTAGTACTAGCTGCCTTTGCGCGAGAGAGCATCACCGATAAATTCTTATGGCTCACCTTGGTCACCATCTGGGCGCTGACAGTTCCACATATGTTGGTAACTTCACGACTCGACCGAGTAGCGCTGAAGAAATAATCTTTGTTTAGTTAGGCTCTGCCCTATGCGATTGCGAATCTTGGTCTTACTTCTTCTGCTTCTGCAGATCTCTCCGGCGCAAGCAGCACCTACATATCTATTTCCAATAGCAGGATGTGAGGCCAATTACGCACGCGCCCATCACGATTATGCCGCTACAGATATTCTGACTAAGGCTGGTTGCAAATTTGTCGCGCCGATCGATGGCGTGGTCGATGAGGTAAACCGAGTTGATCTCTGGAAGAGCCCGCCCAATCTAGGTATCGATCGCGGCGGTCTCTACGTCTCAATCATTGGCGTAGATGGTGTTCGATATTACGGGTCACACCTTCGTACGATTCCAGCAAGCATTCAACCCGGAGTAGTCGTTAAAGCTGGTCGACTTTTGGGAACTGTAGGTTCTACTGGGAGCGCACGTGGTACTGCGCCGCATCTTCACTTTGGAATCTCATGGCCAACACCGCCAGATATCTGGTGGGTGCGTCGCGGTGAAGTTCTGCCATGGAAATATCTTGATGCATGGAAACAGGGCAAGAATCTCTCGCCGGTGAAGGAAGTCGCTGCACGAAAAGCTAAGCGCGGTGAAGTTCCAGTCGAGCCGAGCAAGTAATTCCAGTAATTAATTTAAGTAAGCAATTCAAGTAAATTGGCAAAAGAAAAACCCCGCCGATTTCTCGACGGGGTTTTTCGTAAGTGTAATTAGGCTGGGTTAACTGCGTCTGCCTGAGGACCCTTTGGACCCTGGACAACTTCAAATGTAACTGCCTGACCCTCTTCAAGGCTCTTGTAACCATTACCCTGGATTGCTGAGTAGTGAACGAATACGTCCTGTCCTCCGCCATCAACTGCAATGAATCCGAATCCCTTTTCAGAGTTGAACCACTTAACTGTACCTGTTGCCATGTATTTCTTATCCTTCGATATGTGGGGCGATCGAGTTATCTCTTTCGCCAGTCTTCATCTTGCCTACAGCCATACCGAGTAAAGATTTAAGCCTTAACAAACGGGTACTGATTTAAGCGTCCGACTAGGCATAAGGGTACTAGAGCGGGCAGGGATTGCCTATTCCCAGGAGCGAGAAATTATCCTTGGAATGAGCGTGAGTAAGGCGTGAGCCAGGCGAGAGCGGCCAAATACCTCTCGGTAATAGACTTAAAACATGAGCAACCACGACTTTAATCCTGCAAATAGCCCCATTATTCAGATCGAACGCCGTAAGGCCGTGGCGGTAATCGTTGCTGCATCGATCCTCGCAGTGTCATTTGGATTCGGATTGATGAAGGTGGGATCTGGTTTCGCATCGCGAACAACCAATGGCATCACTGTTACGGGCTCAGCAAAGACATCTGCAACTGCAGATAACGTGGTCTGGACACTCAATGTCTCATTGACTCGTCCAACCGTCGCAGCTGCTATTACCAAAGTTGGTTCAGATGTAGTTGCTGTATCACAATATCTAACTGCTGGCGGAATCCCTGCCGGCGATATCACTCTCGGCTCTGTTTCAACATATGCAAATGAAGAGTATTCCAATGGAAATAACACTGGCCGAATCCTTAACTACCGCGCAAACCGTGATGTAGTTGTTCGCACAAAGGATGTTGAGCTCGTTGCAAAGTTGGCACAAGGTATCGGTTCACTTCTTCAAACCGGTGTAAGCGTAAATAATTACGGTCCTCAGTATTACATCTCAACTCTTCCATCTCTTCGTCCACAACTTCTTGAAGAAGCGATGAAGGATGCAAAGATTCGCGCAGAGGCGATTACAAAGGCGGTCGGCGGTAGCGTCGGTTCAGTTCAATCAGTCCGAGCCGGCGTCTTTCAGGTGACAACTCCTGATTCGACAATGACAGCAGATGGTGGCGCATATGACACCAGTAGCATTGAGAAGACAGTGACCTCAACAGTCTCAGTCACATTCTCTGTGAAGTAACTTTAATGAAGTTCGCCCTGGCGGTAGATATTGGTGGAACAAAGGCGACCGTTGCCTCTGTCGATAACACCTTCAATATTCTCCAGCGGCGAGAAATATCAACCGGCTCTGCCCCTGATCTTGAGATCGCACTTGGCTTAGCTTGCGATGAGGTCCTCCAATCGACGCCCGGTGACTTAATTGGTGTCGGTATTGGCTCTGCTGGACCACTCAATCTCGACGAAGGAACAATTAGCCCGGTAAATATTCCATCGTGGCGACCATTTAAAGTTGTCGACTTCTTTCAAAGTCGCACTCACTCTGCCAATGTCATCTTGCATGGCGATGGCATGGCTGTGGCCGCTGCAGAGCATCAACTAGGTGCCGGACGTGGCAGTCGCAATATGCTCGGAATGGTCGTTTCAACTGGCGTTGGCGGTGGGTTAATCCTCAACGGAAATTTATTTGCAGGAGATTCTGGAAATGTCAGTTTCTTCGGCCATCACTCCATTAACCACACAGGTCGTATCTGCACATGTGGTCGAACTGGTTGCGTAGAGGCATATGCGAGCGGTCCGAGCATGGTGCGGCGAGCTCATGAACTTGGCTGGGGCACTGATAACGATGATTTCATCGCCCTCGCAGAGGCGGCTCGCAATGGTGATTCTCACGCCATTAAGGCGATTGATGAAGGCGCTCATGCGCTAGCCGTTGCGATTATTAATGTTGCAGCAATCAACGATTTAGATTCTGTTGTTATCGGTGGCGGCGTTTCACATGCTGGCGATATTTATTGGGAGCCACTGCTGCGCCATATCGATAGCGAAAGAGGAAAAATCTCTTTCCTTGCCGGATTGAAGATTAAGAAGGCAGAACTCTTGCGCGACTCAGGCTTGCTTGGGGCTGCGCTCGGGGTCATGCGACCTCTTTAAATCAGAGGGCAATAACTTTTAAAGCGGAATATTGCCGTGATTACCACGACGGTATGGCGCAGATGCAAGTGCTTGGGCAAGTGCGGTACGAGTGCGCGATGGTTCAATGACTTCATCGACTGCGCCAATTTCAACAGCGGTATTAATACCACCAGATATCTTGTCGTGTTCGGCTGCTAGCTCTAGCTCCATGGCAGAGCGCTGCTCTTCTGGAAGATCGGCAAGTAAGCGGCGATGGAGCACGCGGACAGCCGCGACTGCGCCCATCACAGATACCTCAGATGTGGGCCAAGCAAAGGTGCGGGTAGCACCGAGAGATTTTGAATTCATTGCAACATAAGCACCGCCATATGCGCGTCGCGTAATCAGAGTCACGCGCGGAACAACTGATTCAGCAAATGCATGAAGCAACTTGGCTCCACGACGAACTGCACCCTCCCACTCCTGACCTGGACCAGGTAAGAAGCCAGTGACATCTGCAATCACAATCATCGGAATACCAAATGCATCGCAGGTGCGAACAAAGCGGGCAGCCTTCTCTGCCGCAGCAGCATCAAGGACGCCACCGATATGTGCAGGGTTATTTGCAATAACTCCAACGGTGCGGCCACCGAGACGGCCAATAACGGTTGACATATTTTCGGCCCATACAGGTAAGAGTTCGAGCTTCTCTCCATCTGCATCAAGAATCGCATCAATAAGGGGGTGCACCTCATAGGAACGTTTCACAACCGGTGGAACATGAACGCTCAGATCAATATCGGCGATATCAGTCTTAAAATGACCTTGATCTGCAAAGAGTGAGACGAGATCTCTAATCTCATCGAAGGCAATATCTTCAGTCGGCGCAATTACATGTGCAACGCCACTGTTTTTACTATGCGCTTCTGGTCCGCCGAGAGCTGCGATATCAATATCTTCACCCGTCACTGATTTCACAACATCGGGACCGGTAACAAAGATTCGCCCTTCTGGGGCTAGAACAACCACATCGGTAAGGGCTGGACCATATGCACCGCCTCCAGCTGTCGGTCCCAAGACGAGTGAGAGCTGCGGGATGCGACCACTTGCATGGACCATCGAGTGAAAGACCTGACCAAATGCATCGAGTGAGAGAACGCCATCGCTAAGGCGAGCACCGCCTGAGTGCCAGATTCCAATAATGGGTAATTGATATGCCATCGCTTCGCGGTAGGCGGCGAGAATTACATTGGAACCTTCGATACCAAGGGCACCAGATTTAGATGTTACATCAGATGCGAAGAGCACAACTTTATTTCCGTTGATTAAACCAGTGGCGGCAATCATTCCGCAATCTGTGCGGGGGAGAAGGAAATGAAAAGAATTCGCATCAATCAGACGCTTGATGCGTACCTCAGGATCCTTGGGGTCTGTCATTTCGCCATCTTACTTCGAAATTAATTGATTCCTATTAAATCGAGTTAAAGACAAGGACGACATTGTGGCCACCAAAGCCAAATGAGTCATTGAGCGCTGCGATATCCCCAGCAGGAAGGGCGCGTGGCTTATCGCGCACTACATCAACGGTGACAGCTGGATCGAGGTTTTCAATGTTGATTGTCGGTGGCGCCATTCGATCTTGCAGCGCCTTTACCAAGAAGACAGATTCAATTGCTCCGGCTCCACCAAGTAGATGACCTGTCATCGATTTAGTTGCCGATACTGCGACGTGATCTGCATCTGCGCCGAGTGCTTTACGAAGAGCATTTGCCTCAGCTACATCTCCCGCAGGAGTTGAAGTCGCATGTGCATTGAGGTGAACAATATCTTTTGCAGTGATGCCAGCGTTCTGCAGCGCAAACTTGATTGCACGTTGCACGCCCGATCCTTCTGGATCTGGAGCGGCAATGTGATAACCATCAGATGTCAGGCCTTGACCGCTAATTTCGCAGTAAATCTTTGCACCGCGCGCTTTTGCATGCTCATACTCTTCAAGGATAAGAATTCCGCCACCCTCACCAAGAACAAAACCATCGCGGTCGCGATCGTATGGTCGTGATGCACGGGCAGGATCATCATTGCGAGTCGATAACGCCTTCATCGCAGCAAAGGCAGCCATCGGAAGTTGATGACATGCAGCTTCGACTCCACCGCTGACCACGATATCGGCGCGGTTGTTCTTAATCATTTCAAAGGCATATCCGATTGCCTCAGCACCCGATGCGCATGCTGAGACAGGTGTGTGAACGCCCGCCTTCGCCTTAAGTTCGAGGCCAACATTTGCCGCGGGTCCATTAGGCATCAACATCGGCACTGTATGAGGGCTGACGCTTCGTGCGCCCTTCTCATTAAGAATATTAAATTGATCCATCAGCGTGATGACTCCGCCGATGCCTGATGCGATCACAACTCCGAGACGCTCTTTATCGAGCTCATCGGGGGATCCAGCATCTTTCCAAGCCTCGCGAGAGGCGATTACTGCAAATTGCTCGGAACGATCAAGGCGGCGCATCTCAACGCGCTCCATCTGATCGGCTGGTTCTGTCGCAACGCGCGCAGCGAAATGCACGGGAAGCATCTCTCTCCAATCATCGGTAAGAAGGCGAACACCGCTCTGGCCGGCAAGAATTGCCTTCCAGGTTGATTCGACATCTCCACCGAGAGGGGTGGTTGCACCTAATCCGGTGACCACTACGCGACGCTGTGACATACCAATAATCCTTTATTTGCTAGCTATTAGTTTGAAGCCCATTAATTAGAGGCATTGACGATGAAGTTAACCGCGTCGCCGACTGTGACGAGCTCAGTTACCTTCTCATCAGGAATCTTTACGCCGAAACGCTCTTCGCAAGCAACGACAACTTCGACCATGCTCAGTGAATCAACTTCGAGATCTTCTGTGAAGTTCTTATCAAGTTCGATTGATGCAGCTGGAATGCCCGCTACTTCTTCAACGATCTCCTTGAGTCCTGCAAGTACATCTGCTTGTGCAAGCGCCATTTTATTTTCCTTTTCTATAAACAACTATTCGAACAGGTATTTATTCTCTCGGAAAGATACGGCTACTTCCTAGTATCCGCCTCCGTTTACCGATATTTTTTATGGTTTCGGCGGAAGTTTGACTACTTGGCCCGCATAAACGAGACCTGCGCCATATCCAATGATGAGTGCGAGTTTGCCATGCATCTCTGGGTGTCTCTCAAGTAGGGCATCCATAGCCAGAGGAATAGATGCCGCTGATGTATTTCCATTCGCTCTGATGTCATCTGCAATCAATACTGATTCGGGCATCTTCATATCTTTCGCCATAGTTTCGATAATACGAAGATTTGCTTGGTGTGGAATAAATACATCAAGATCATTGACCGTCACGCCAGCGGCATCAAGTGCGCGCTGGGCTGCTTTACTGACAGAGAAGACCGCCCAGCGAAATACCTTCTGGCCCTCTTGAGAAATATTTGGCCAGACAATGCCTTCAAGCGTCTTCTGCTCATCCAAGTTACGAGCATCTGTCCATGCTGGATTCATCAAAATCGCATCGCGGTTATCGGCATCTGAACCCCATTCAACTGGGCCAATGCCAGCCTCCTCTGATTCACCGATGACAACTGCGCCTGCTCCATCGGCGAAGATAAAGGCAGTTGCGCGATCAAAGGGATTGGTGAAGTCAGTCAGCTTCTCTGCACCAATAACCAGGACCTTCTTCGATGTGCCAGCCTTTACAAAGTCATGGGCCATAGAGACGCCATAACAAAAACCTGCACAAGCGGCGTTGATATCAAAAGCAGCAGCCTTTGGATTACCTAAGCGCTGCAAGAGTGCAGTCGCTGCAGATGGAGCCTGAAATGGAAAGGTAATGGTGGCGACAATAACTGTATCGATATCTTCAATTGTCAGCTTCGCCTTCTTGAGCGCATCTTCAGCTGCCCAGCAAGCCATATCGAGTAAAGATTCGCTCTCATCTGCAAAGCGGCGAGTAGCAATTCCGGTGCGCTGCTGAATCCACTCATCATTTGATTCGATCTTGTCGACGATCTCTGAATTAGGAACCAATCGCTTTGGGCGATAGGCACCGACAGAGAGAATCTGACTCTCGCTACCTTGTCGGGTTTTGATTGCCATTTAATTACCTCCATGCGTTGATACAAATGTTGCAGCTGATTCTCGCTCTGCCGGTGATTTAAAGGCACATTGTTCGATTGTTGGCGCAGCGCGCTTGATGAGTCCGACGAGAGTTCCAGCTGGCGCAACTTCGATTGCACCGGTAACACCTTGATCGGCAAGAGTCTGCATACATAAGTCCCAGCGAACTGGATTAGCAATCTGACTGACGATGCGATCGAGAATCTCACGACCCGATCTCAGGACTGAACCATCTTTATTTGAGAGCACACCAACCGCAGAGTCGCTCACCTGAATACTGGCGGCAAGTTCGCGCATCGGTTGGACCGCCGGCTGCATATAAGAGGTATGGAATGCGCCGGCAACTGCCAAGGCACGTACACGTGCGCCCTCTGGAGCAAGTTGGGCTAGAGCTTCAAGATTTCCAGCCGCAACAATCTGGCCACCGCCATTGTCATTTGCGGCAACAAGTCCGGCATCTGCAATCGCTTTAAGAACGAGATCGCGATCGCCACCAAGGAGTGCGGACATTCCAGTGGGAGTGATAGCTGCCGCCTTTGCCATTTCGACTCCACGAAGTCGAACTAACTTCATCGCATCAAGCGGTGTCACAACTCCAGCAATTGCAGCAGCAGTGATTTCGCCAACTGAGTGGCCGGCAACAAATGAGAAGCGACCTGAGAGATTGAGGGTACGCGCGCTGAGTAGACCGGCGGCAACAATTAATGGCTGCGCATTTGCAGTGTCTTTGATTTCATCGGCATCTGCATGAACGCCAAGGTGAACAAGGTCTAAGTCGATTGCATCTGACCATTGAATAAGCAGCGCTTTACTTTCGCCATCTTCAATCCAGGGAGCGAGCATTCCGGGGGTCTGAGCCCCTTGACCGGGGGCGATAATTGCTAACACCCGTGAAATATATTGCGTACTTACTTATACCGACTAGTACTGGTGAACTTACTGTCGAAGTTAGTGGCGTGTAACGAGCCACACCTGCGCACAGTGCGGTGCAACTGAAACCTTTACCCCAGGGGCTTGGATCTGCGGCTCATGGAGCATTACCGGGGAAGCTGCATCGAAGATCCGTCGATAACTAGATCCCCACTTCGCATCAGGGAGAGTAAAGAATGTCTCTTCTCTCGAGGAGTTAAGAAGAAGCAGCAATCCGCGATCAGGACCGGCATCGATAAAGACAGTCAGACTTCGCTTCTCGCCATCGCCCCAATGCTCATCAGTCATCTCATGGCCACCGAGGCTAAACCAAGCAATATCTTTTCGTTGAGTTCCAAGATCTACTCGTCCAGTGAAGAACTCTGCAGCAATATCTGCCAGATATGTTTTGCGGATGCGGGCGAGTTCAGCGACTGATTCGCGCATATCAATCTCGTCCTCAGCGAGATCCCATTTATTTGCCCAGCCACCCATAAATGTCTCAGGTGAATCTGCAATATCAACACTCATCTCACGTGGCATGGAGTATGTATTGTTTGAGCCATTCTGCGAACGCGAGATCTCATCACCCATTGTGATCATCGGAACGCCAGCTGAGAGCATCAGGGTAGTCATAATCGACTTCTTCAATGAGTGGCGATACTTATTAATAACCGGATCATCTGTTGGACCTTCAACACCTAGGTTCCAGGTGCGATTGTCATTTGACCCATCGCGATTTTCTTCCTGATTTGGCTCATTATGTTTATGTGAATACATCACCAAATCAGCGAGCGAGAAACCATCGTGGGCGGTGACGAAGTTAATGGATGATGTGGGACCGCGATAGTAGAAAACATCGGAGGAGCCACTGATACCTGATGCCAGGTCAGAAACGCCTTCACCATAACCACGCGCGAGATCTCCGAGCCAGAATTGACGCACTGAATCTCGATAGCGGTCATTCCACTCACGCCATGGATGGGGAAAATCTCCCAATGAATATCGTGAGATATCCCAAGGCTCGGCAATCATCTTAAAGTTACGTAGTACAGAGTCAGATTCAATCGCCGACATCAACGATGAATTAAAGGCGGTATGGCTTGTATAGAGCGCAGTTGCTAAATCAAATCTAAATCCGTCGACTCCGATGACTTCTACCCACCAGCGGAGTGAGTCGATGATGTGGCGAACAGCGTGAGGATTACTTGCCGCAAGGGTATTTCCGCAGCCGGTGACATCACGGTAACTACCGTTGCTATCTTGGCGATACCACGCTTTATTGTCGATACCCCTAAATGAGAGCGTTGGCCCACCGACTCCACCTTCTGCGGTGTGGTTGTAGACAACATCGAGATAAACCTCGATACCTGATTCATGTAAGCGATCTACCGACCATTGAAGTTCTGTAATGGGATCATTGGTCGATGCATATTCGCTATGGGGTGCTGAGAACGCAATTGCGTTATATCCCCAATGATTCTTACGCCCGCGATGCCAAATTCCTGGCTCAGTCACATAAGAGTGAATCGGCAATAACTCAATTGCGGTAACGCCGAGGTGTTGTAGATGTGCAATCGTGCTCTCGTGGCCGAGCGCTTTATAAGTTCCACGCTCTTCGGCGGGGATTGCATGATTCTTTGCAGTCAGCCCCTGAACATGTGCTTCATAAATAACAGTTGATGTCCATGAAGTAAGCGGACGATGAATCTCGCGTGCGCCGTGATTAGTGACAACCGAGTAAGGAACAAAGCCGGCGCTATCGCGATCATCGCGCAAGGTGAGATCGCCTTCACCGGTTCCATCGATTGCAACATGCGAATAGATTTCAGGTGCATAGGTCACCTCGCCATCGAGGCGATGGGTGTAGGGGTCAATCAATAATTTAGCGGCGTTGAAACGTGTTCCATACTCAGGCTGCCAAGGTCCATAGACACGATAGCCATAACGTTGACCAGCTCGCACTCCAGCTAGATATCCGTGCCAGATAGGGCCGTTACGATGAGATAGCGCGAAGCGGGTTTCGACTAACTTGCCATTTACTTCATTGAAGAGGCAAAGCTCGATTGCATCGGCGGCGTTACTCCAGATGGCAAAGTTGCAGCCACCATCTGTGAGGGTGGCACCAAGTGTCCGGGGGTCGGCTGGATGCATAGGGGTAGTCTGCCCTGACTCTCGATGGTAAGTCGCCTATTTTTTGGAAAAGATTGTAATTTCTCAAAAAGAATCTGAATTAACTCAATCGACATCAAGAGCAACATGGCTGGCAATAGATCAAAGCTGCGCTTGAAGAACCACGGGACGCCATTACGTATCATCCAGAGGATGGAATCTTTACGGCTCCTATTATTTCCAGAAGAGAAGTCCACGATACCAATCTCAAAACCTCGAGCACGAAGCAGATGCGCAAATGAATCAGCGATGAATTGATGACCGTTTCGGCTCGGATGCATCCGATCGACATGCCATTTTTCTCGGGTGTAAATCTCCGGCAGAGTTCGGGTTTCAAGAAGTATCGACCCAAATCGCTTCCCCATTTTACGAGTGATTCGATTGACCTCATCAACCCGGCGATTGCAAACACGTTGGAGAAGACGTGGCATTGGCACGATTGCTGTTGGGTCATGAAGTTCGAGCAACATGGAAATTGCACCCATATCCTCAATGGCTTCCAGAGTGGCGTTGAGGTTCTTCTCAAATGTTCGCGGAGAGAAACCATTTCGCAATAAATCATTGCCGCCAACGATGACCGCTACGAGGTCTGGCGAGAGATCAGTGATCTTTGGCAGCTGGAGTTCAAGTACTTCATTTGATTGCGCACCTGGGCGGGCAAAGTTGAGGTAGGTAACTGGTTCGGCGAAAGCTTGAGCTAAATGGTGTCCCCAACCAAAGTAGTTTCCAAGATCATCAGAGTCACCAACACCTGAGGCAGCGCTATCGCCCAAAACCACAAAGAGAACTGGTCGAGACATTCTTAAGCAGCCTCCCTGCTTCTGACATTCTTGAGCTCTTGCAAACGACGGGCTGTCTGTGACCATGGGAATTGAAGCGCTTGCTTATGGCAACGCTCGCCCAAGGTGCTGTCTTTCTCTAATTGACGAAGGAGAACTTGAATCGCATCTGCGAAGGCCTCACCGTTATTTGCAGCTGTGATGCCCACGAAAGAGTCATCGCTGCAGCGAAGGAACTCACCCACTGCGCTTGATTCTGATGCAACTACTGGAGTACCGCTTGCGAGGGATTCAAGTGCGGCCAAACAGAATGTTTCCAGAGGTCCTGGTGCGATAGAGATATCGGCGCTGGCGAGGATCTGGGCTAGTAGATCTTTATTTGCTACATAACCCCAGAAGGAGACTGGAATATCGCGAGAAGATTTGTAGAGCTTGGAGTAGAGCGGGCCAGTACCCACATAGACCAATCTTGCATTGACTCCACGTTCAAGCAGTGCGCGGAGCGCTTCAATTGAGCGCTCTGGCTTCTTCTCTGGCGATAGGCGTCCACAATGAACCAAGAGAACATCGCCACCTTTGATCAACTTTGCGCGAAGCTCTGCATTGAAATTTTCGGGCGAGAAGGTTGCAAGGTCTACACCTAACGGAATCTGAACTAGATTCTTTGTTTCAATCTCTCGGAACTCAGTAGCAGCAAAGTGAGTTGTTGTTACGACATGATCAAACCTAGAAGCCAAGCGAGAGTTATGCCACTGTGCGAAGCGATTTAATGGAATGCCGATGTAATTCTTGATCAATCCACTCAGTGTCTCGTGGCTAAAGACGATGGCAGGAATTCCGCGACGACGAGCCCAGATGCCAATGCCTGAGAGTGTGAAGCGATCGGAAACTTCGACTTTATCTGGAGCAAGTGCGCCAAGTAGTGACTTCAAGCGATAAGTAGAACGGATGACTCGATAACCTCCGGTAAATGGAATCACCCAGGAAGGCATGGTGATACAGGATCCGTATTGAGTCTTCTCGCGTCCAAACTTCTTACCGGGTACGACATAAATAAACTCATGACCCAGCTTGAGGTACTCAGATCCCAAATTGTTGAGCGTTGTCTTTATGCCACCAGATTTAGGGCCATAGAAATTTGCGATATGTACGATCTTCATGCGACCCGCTCCTTGCGACTTTGGACCTTCATGATTGTTTTGCGGTAGTGGCGCATCAATTGAGCGTTGATGTAATCCCAAGATCGATGAGAGACAGACTCTCGTGCTGCCCTGCGCATTGCTTCGATATCTGAATGTGTGATCAGGTAATCAGCTGCTGCCAGCAATTCACTCGGTTCAGAGGTATTAATGAGAAGCCCAGTCTTGCCATGTGCAATGAGATCGACTGGACCGCCTGTATTTGGCCCGATGACCGGAACTCCTGAGGCAAGCGCCTCCTGAATGCCCTGACAGAAAGTTTCATGCTTTCCAGTGTGTACAAATAAATCAAAGGAGGCTACATAGCGAGCGAGCTCTTCACCTGATTGGTACCCGACAAAGATTGCATGTGGAAGAACTTTCTTGAACTTCTCTGCCGCAGGTCCATCTCCAACTATGACGAGTTGAATCTCATCTTGTGCATCAAGTATCTCTAGATCATCGATTCGCTTCTCATTGGCTAAACGACCAACGTAACCAATGATTGTCTTCTTCGATTTTCCTACAAGCTGAGCGCGAAGTTCTTCATCGCGCTTTGCTGGATCGAATCTGACAAGATCGACACCGCGCTTCCAGAGCTTTACATTTCCAACGCCGCTCTCCGCGAGATCGCGACAAGCCCACTCTGAAGGAGCGAGGGTGAGATCTGAAGAGGAGTGAATTCTGGCAACCCACTTCTTCAGCGTTGAATGTGCAATTGTTAATTTGTAGTGGCGAGCAAAACCGGCAATATCTGTCTGATAGACAGAGACGGTTGGGATATTCATTCGTCGTGCAATCTTGGTAACGTAGTGCCCGAGAAAGATTGGTGAGGCGAGATGGATAACATCGGGATCGAAACCTTCAAGGAGCGGTTCGAGTGATTTCTGTGGCACACCCATCGGGATCAACTTCTTCATCGAGATACTAGGAACATGTTTGATCTTGTAACCAACATATTCCTTCGGTGCGCCCAGACTTTCAGGGGCGATAACTAGTACTTCATGGCCTTCTGCTCGACAGTATTCGAGCAGACGTAAGACAGAGTTGGTGACACCGTTAACCTGGGGAAGGAAGGCTTCGGTGACAATGGCGATACGGAGACGCTGACCTAGGGATTCCATAGGTGACAGGTTCCGGCTATCACCTTCTGCAAATGCGACCTCAATATGTCGTGTTATCAAATATTAAGTGAAGGTTTAGAGTTCAAATCTGAGCGTGTCCTGCACTTCCCAAATGGGCTACCCACCAGTAACATCACGCTCATGAAGATTGCAGTCTGCGTAAAGCAAGTGCCCGACTCATGGGCTGAGAAGAAGATGGTCAATGGCCGCCTCGATCGCGAGAGCGTTGATGCAGTTCTCAATGACCTCGACGAATATGCGGTGGAGGAAGCGCTAAAGATCGCTGAAGCACATGGCGGCAATGAAGGCGATGACGCGGCACATTCAATCACCGTCATTTCTATGGGACCAGAGCGCGCAACTGAAGCAGTTCGTAAAGCTCTCTCTATGGGCGCCAACGATGCAATTCTTATTACCGATCCTGCGCTCGCCGGTAGCGATGCTTTGGCGACATCAAAGGTGTTAGCACAGGTAATTAACTCAGGAGGTTATGACCTCGTCATCTGCGGAACTGAAAGCACTGATGCTCGTATGAGCGTTGTACCGGCGATGCTCAGCGCTCGCTTAGGTTGGGCGCAGTTAACTTTTGCATCTCAAGTTAGCGTTGATCCAGCCTCATCAAAAATTTCAATTACGCGCACAACAGAAGCTGGCGTCGATCAGATTTCAGCTCAGTTGCCAGCGGTCATTAGCGTTGTCGAGAAAATAAATGAACCACGCTACCCATCATTTAAGGGAATCATGGCTGCCAAGAAGAAGACAATTGAATCTAAGGATCTTGCAGCGATTGGAATCTCAGCTGAAAGCAGTTGGTCAGAAGTCAAAGATGCGACACCTCGTCCACCACGTGCAGCTGGCGCAAAGGTCACTGACGACAATGGCAGTGGCGCAGAAGCACTTGTTAATTTCCTAGCAGAGAAGAAGTTGATATGAGCACAGTATTAATTCTCGCCGATTTCTCAGGAGATAAGGCATCAAAGACCACTGCAGAGCTTGCAACAGCAGGCGCTCGCATCGGCGAGGTTACAGCAGTTGTTCTCGCCGCTCCTGGCGCAGGTTCTGCACTCGCTGCAACAGTCAACCAAGGTCCAATTGCCAAGGTAATTGTTATCGAGTCGGCTGACTTTGCATCACATGGCGTCGCAGCTGCAGCTGATGCCCTTGCACAAATTGCAAAGGCACAGTCACCTGCAGCCCTTCTCATCGCATCACATGCATTTGGAAAGGAAGTTGCTGCCCGCGTAGCAGTTACTCTCGAATCTGGAATCATCACAGATGCCGTTGATGTTGATGCAAGCGCAACAGCTACCCAGCTTGTCTTCGGTGGATCTACAACTGTTCTATCTGTTGTCAGCCATGGCACACCGGTAATTACAGTGCGACCAAACTCAATCTCAGCTGATTTCACTCCATCAACTCCTGCAATCTCATCAGAGTCAATTGCAGTCGCTGATGTTGCAAAGAAGGCAACAATCTCTTCATCACAACCTCCGGTTAAGGGTGGACGCCCAGAACTTACAGAGGCAAATATCGTTGTCTCTGGTGGTCGCGGTACCGATGGAAACTTCGCCGCAGTTGAAGCATTTGCCGATTCAATGGGCGCAGCAGTAGGCGCATCACGCGCTGCAACTGATGCCGGTTGGTATCCACATTCACATCAGGTTGGTCAGACAGGTAAGAGCGTCAGTCCGGCTCTCTATGTTGCTTGCGGCATCTCAGGTGCCATCCAGCACCGTGCAGGCATGCAGACCTCAAAGACAATCGTTGTTGTTAACAAGGATCCCGAGGCTCCACTCTTTGAAATCGCAGATTTCGGGGTGGTCGGTGACCTCTTTGCCGTACTTCCAGCAGCAACTGAAGGTGTAAAGGCGAAGAAGGCTTAACCCTCGCCTTCAAACTAGACTGCTCCCCGTGAGCATCTACCTCGATCATGCGGCAACTACGCCGATGAACCCTGCCGCAATTGAGGCGATGTCGAACGCTCTGGCAATCATTGGCAACCCATCTTCGCTTCATGCAGATGGTCGCGCCGTTCGAAAGTATGTTGAGGATGCGCGAGACATTCTTGCTAAGAATATTGGTTGCGCCCCAAGTGAAATTATCTTTACCGGCTCAGGTACTGAGGCCAATAACATCGCAATCAAAGGCATCTTCTGGAAGCGTAATGTTGACGCCAAGCGCCCGATCATTATTACCAGCTCTATCGAGCATCAAGCGGTTCTCGAACCCGCCCTCTGGTTGGCAGAACATGAAGGTGCGCAACACATCACTATTCCAACTACCGAAGATGGTGTGGTCAGCCTCGATGCACTGCAACTCTTAATCGCTCAACATGGAGATTCGATTGCTCTGATTTCTGTAATGCATAGCAATAACGAGACTGGCGTCATCCAACCGATCGCCGATCTCGTAGAAATAGCCGGTGATATTCCGGTACATAGCGATGCAATTCAATCCTGGGGAAAAGTTGCCTTCTCATTTAAAGAGCTCGGACTCTTCGCTGCATCCTTAAGCGGTCATAAAGTTGGTGGCCCCATCGGAATCGGAATTTTGGTTCTACAGCGCGGTATTGACATCCCCGCTCTCATTCACGGCGGAGGACAAGAGCGCGAGATTCGCAGCGGCACAGTCAATGCGCCTTCAATCGTCGCACTCGCATCTGCAATCACTAAGAGCACTTACTCATCTCACGATGTAGCGGCGCTTCGCCATTCCTTTGAACGTGGCATAAGCCATGTGATTCCTGATGCCGTAATCAATGGCGCAGCAGAAGATCGCCTTCCTGGAATTTCTAGCGTCACAATCCCAGGTGCTCTCAACGAGACACTTCTTCTATTACTCGATGGCGAAGAGATTTCTTGCTCAACCGGCGCTGCCTGCACTGCCGGCGTTCATCGTCCAAGCCATGTACTAGAAGCGATGGGCATCGATGAAGATGCAGTGATGTCAACGCTGCGATTCTCATTTGGTGCAACATCTGCGCAGAGCGATGTTGATGCGGTAATTGCTGCACTTCCTGCCGTTGTTGAACGAGCTCGGAGCGCACGATGAAACTGATTGCTGCAATGTCTGGGGGAGTCGATTCAGCGGTAGCTGCTGCTCGCGCCGTTGAAGAAGGTCACGATGTTATTGGCGTTCATCTCGCTCTCTCTTCCAACCCACAGAAGTACCGCAGCGGTGCTCGTGGTTGTTGCACTATCGAAGATTCACATGATGCTCGTCGCGCAGCCGATGTCATCGGTATCCCGTTCTATATCTGGGATATGGCAGAGGAGTTCCACGAGAATGTCGTAGAAAACTTTATGTCTGAGTACAAAGCAGGACGAACACCTAATCCATGCCTGCGTTGCAATGAGAAGATTAAATTTGCCGCCGTCCTAGATCGCGCCAAGAAGATGGGCTTTGACGGCGTTATTACCGGTCACTATGCCCGTACCCGTGAAGGCACAGAGGGAAAGACTCTTCATCGCGCAATCGATCCATTAAAAGATCAGTCATATGTTTTAGCAGTTCTTAATCGCGAACAAATCAGTGGCGCAATATTTCCATTGGGCGATACAGAGAAAGTTGATATCCGTATCGAGGCCGAACGTCGTGGCCTAGCAGTGGCACAGAAGCCAGATAGCCATGACATTTGTTTTGTTCCATCTGGCGATAATGCAGGTTGGTTACGCGATCGCATGGGCAGTGAAGATGGTCCGATAGTTGATCAAGAAGGAAAGCAGCTCGGTACACATAAGGGCGCTTACACATACACAATCGGCCAACGTAAGGGCCTCGGTCTCACCGTTCCCACTGCAGATGGATCACCACGATTTGTTCTCAAGATTGAGCCGGTCTCAAATACAGTTGTCGTAGGTCCGCGAGAAGATTTAGCAGTGACATCAATGCGCGGAGAACGAGCAATCGTCTGTGGTCCCGAAATTGCGCCAGGTTCACACCGTGGTTTTGTGCAGGTACGTGCCCATGGCGCAGCCCTGCCGGCCTCATACACATACGAAGATGGTTTTCTTACTGCTCAATTAGATCAACCTTTACTTGGATTGGCCACCGGTCAAGCGATGGTTATCTACGATGAAGATCGAGTGGTGGCATCTGCGACGATTTGTGAGACGGCATGAGTAACTCAGAGAAGAATCAGGCCCGCCATCGCATTACAGAGCTAACGCAAGAGATTCGGGACCATCAATTTAAATACTATGTCTTAGATGCTCCAACAATTTCAGATGCTCAGTTCGATAAGTTATTAAAGGAGCTAGGTGCGCTTGAGGCAAAGAATCCCGAGCTACTAGAGCCAGATTCACCATCTCTTGGAGTCGGTGGGGGATTTGCCACCACCTTTGACCAGCACGATCACATCGAGAAGATGATGAGCCTCGATAACGTCTTCGATGAAGATGAACTCAATACCTGGTTCGATCGGGTTGAGAAAGAGTCACCTTCACCGCAATACCTGTGTGAACTCAAAGTCGATGGCCTTGCTATCAATCTACTCTTTGAAAATGGTCAGCTTGTTCGCGCACTGACACGTGGCAATGGCGTTACCGGTGAAGATGTCACACTCAATGTGAAGACAATCAAAGTTCTTCCCCATGCACTCACTGGCAAGAAAGTTCCAACTCAGATCGAAGTACGTGGTGAAGTCTTCTTCCCAGTCGCAGCATTTAACCAACTCAATGAAGAGCTGGAAGAGGCAGGTAAGGCGCTCTTTGCCAATCCACGAAACTCTGCAGCAGGTTCGCTCCGCCAGAAGGATCCACGCGTCACCGCATCTCGCCCGCTCAGTGTTGTCGTCCATGGCGTTGGCGCCAATGATGGCTTAACTTTTAAAAACCAATCAGATGCATATGCAGAGCTGAAGAAGTTAGGACTTCCGACCTCGGATCGCTTCAAGGTATGTGGAACCCGCGCCGAAGTTATTGAATTCATTCATTTTTATAATGAGCATCGCCATGATGTTGAACATGAGATCGATGGCGTCGTTATCAAGGTTGACTCGATTGGCGAGCAACGTAAACTTGGCTTTACCTCTCGCGCACCGAAGTGGGCGATTGCATATAAGTACCCACCTGAGGAAGTAACAACCAAGTTACTTGATATCAAAGTCAGCGTCGGTCGCACCGGCCGCGTTACACCCTTTGCATTTATGGAGCCAGTTAAAGTCGCAGGCTCAACCGTTACCAATGCAACTCTTCATAACCAAGAGGAGATCGAACGCAAAGGTGTCCTGATTGGCGACACCGTCATCATCCGCAAAGCTGGCGATGTGATCCCGGAAGTCCTTGGACCTGTGCTTGATAAACGCACCGGTAAAGAGAAGAAATTTGTTATGCCGACTCACTGCCCAGAGTGCGGGTCAGTTCTTGCCGCAATTAGCGAAGGCGATGTTGATATTCGCTGTACCAATCAACGCAGCTGCCCAGCGCAACTTCGTGAGCGAATTTTCTATATAGGATCGCGCGCAGCCCTCGATATCGATATCCTCGGGCTCGAGGCTGCGATCGCAATGTTGGCAGATGAAATCATTGAAGATGAGGGCGATCTCTTTGACTTAACCGAAAAGAAGTTAGTGAAATCTCCATTCTTCACCAAGAAGGATGGCACTCCTGGAAAGAACGTTGAGAAGTTACTTGCCGCTCTCGAAGAGGCTAAGACCAGACCTCTCTGGCGCACCATCGTTGCACTTTCGATTCGCCATGTTGGGCCAACTGCAGCGCAGGCCCTTGCAACTCGTTTAGGTTCAATGGATGCAATCGCAAAGGCATCGGTTGCAGATCTTGCCGATATCGATGGTGTTGGTGGCGTTATCGCCGAATCAATCGTCGAATGGTTCGCCATTGATTGGCATCAAGCAATCATCAAGAAATGGAGAGCCGCCGGGGTTGCGATGGAGAACATTGCAGGGGAGGCAAAGCCTCAGACTCTCGCCGGACTTACCTTTGTGGTCACAGGTGGTTTAGAGAACTTCACTCGAGATTCAATTGCTGAGACCATCACTGCCCATGGTGGCAAGCCATCATCTTCAGTCTCAAAGAAAACCGATTATGTATTGGTCGGAAGCGACCCCGGATCGAAGCTGGCAAAGGCGCAAGATTTAGGCGTAACGATTATCGATGAGAGTCGATTCTTAGAGCTTCTCGCCGGAAAGTAGTAGCCTTCTCCCATGTCTGCATATCTCAATGAAGTAACTCGCGAGCTTCCAATCTCACCAGTGGCATTTGGCGTCACAACTTTCGGCATCTTCTTATTCTTGCTCTACGTCGTACTTCGCTTCGACAAGTAATTCCTATGCGCTTAGGGCTTTATGGCGGGACCTTTGATCCGATTCATAACGGCCACCTTCATGTAATTACCCAGCTGCTCTCTCAGAACATTGTCGACCGGATTCTCCTAGTTCCTGCAGGAGAGCCACGACTTCGAGAGAATGCCCCTGTTGCACCAGGAGCGGCGCGTCGTGCCATGTGCCAACTCGCCCTCAAAGATCTTCCTCCTGAAATTTCAACAAAGGTTGAAGTCAATCCGATTGAGATTTTGCGGATGGGTCCTAGCTACACAATCGATACCGTTGAAGCAATCAAGCAGACATATCCAGATGATGAAATCGTTCTTATCGTTGGCACTGATGCCTATGAAAAAATCGATCAATGGCATCGAGTCGATGAGCTAATGGAGCTTGTCACGCTTGAAGTCATTCAACGCCCAGGCTATTTCAGTGATTCTGCGCGAGATATCGATGCAATTGATCTCTCTGCAACCCAAGTACGATTGCACCAGTCAGATCAGCTATCGCCATCTGTCGCCGCCTATATCAAGGAGAACAACCTCTATGTCAGCTAGCCAGAGCACAATCGCCCATACCCAGATTGCCGCACAAGCTGCTGCCGATAAGTTCGGAACCGAGATGGTCGCACTCGATCTCTCAGAGCAGGCAGTTCTCTCAGAGGTATTCCTTATTGTTACAGCGCAGAACGTTCGTCAGGTATCTGCAATTTCTGATTGGGTAGAAGAGAAGCTTCGCCTTGCTGGAGATAAGCCACTTCGCCGTGAAATCAGCGAAGAGTGGGCGCTCCTTGATTATTCAGATCTCGTTGTCCATATCCAGAGCAAGACACTTCGTAGCTATTACATGCTCGATCGCCTCTGGAACGATTGCCCAACAATCCCACTTGATATTAAAGAACCATCCGAAGAGGCTGTTGGAGAATAAGTAGCCATGGCAAACACCATAATTTTGTGGCGCCACGGTCAGACAGATTGGAACGTTGCAAATAAGTTTCAAGGCCACACAGATATCCCGCTCAATGCAGTGGGCGAGTACCAAGTCACCCATGCAGCTCGACTTGTAGTTGATATGAAGCCAACTGCAATCATCTCGAGCGATTTGATGCGGGCGCAGAAAACTGCGCAGGCACTTGCAGATCTCAGCGGACTGGCTGTAAATATTGATGCACGTTTACGAGAGACTAATTGTGGAATGTGGGAAGGTCTAACTGGCGCAGAGATTCGCGCGACAGATCATGCAAACCTCATAGAGTGGTCACTCGGTGGTGACAACCCGGCCGGCGGTACTGGTGATCGTCGTAGCGAAGTCGGTGCACGAGCAAAGGCTGCTATTGAAGATTACCTCGCAGGAAAAGATGGCGAGACTTTAATTGTTGCAACACATGGCGGCACAGCGCGCGCTGTAATCGGTTCATACCTCGAGCTACCCATTCCCTTCTGGTCAAAGATCGGCGGGCTATCAAATGCCTCATGGTCTGTTCTCTCGCATACTCCCAAGGGCTGGCTGCTGACAGAACATAACGCTGGCTCAATTCCAGAGCCGGTTCTGGGGCAAGATGGTGCTGCTGTCATCCCTGACTCAGTGAGGTAATATTCTGACCAATGGGTTCGAAAAGCTTGCGATTCGAATTGATTGACTCGGGGATATGGCGCAATTGGTAGCGCGCTTCCATGGCATGGAAGAGGTTAGGGGTTCGATTCCCCTTATCTCCACACGGTAGGATTGAACAATGACCACA